>NZ_JBDNXE010000093.1:0-17131 GCF_047721585.1 Gluconacetobacter sp. | reverse complement strand
CATATAAACCATGTGATTTATATCACTTATTATTTTCTGGGTCATAAGATAGAACCTCACTAATCTCTCTCATAACCTGGCGCGTATCTCCTTTTATGATATATTGAACATTCAACATATCAGCAACTACTTGTACGTTACTCTCCTTATGAGCAGAGTAAAGAATTACCCTCTTGTGGCGATAGCCTCTGTTCCTAGCTTCTGACGCAACCATAAGGCCGGGGAACAGAGCATAGATTTGGCCTAGGGTCTGGGCCTTGTCCATATCTGAGCCAAAAATAGGTATGTTTAAGTCAATAATTAACGCTCGATATTCCTCACCGGAAATAGCTTCCAAAGCCGTCCTAACATCCCTTGCGAACTCGATCTCGTATCCATCGTCTTGTAAGTTTTCTGCCAGCCAGCGTATGTGGAAAGGCTCATCGTCTATCAAAAGAATTTTCATCATGACCTCTGGCGGAAACTTGCAGCCGATGCTCCTCTCGAGCCATTCGGTAGTCGTATTATAAACTCTATGTAATCCCGATTGTAACGACCCGCAGAAATTTTTCCGGAATGAGCTGTCTCGACAATCTCCTTGCAGATGTACAGCCCAAGACCTGTTCCAGATGCGAGGATGCGCTTCGCATTCTCCCCGCGCTCGCCAATCAGAAACATCTTGCTGAAATCTGTCTGAAGTATTTGGTATTTTGGTCTGCTTTTTATTGAAATAATAGCATCGGAAGTCCGTTCTTGGATGCTATTTGTTATCTCAATTGAGCTGTTGTCAGCGCTGTACTTAACTGCGTTGTCGATAATATTCATAAAAACCTGCCTGATAAGATCAGGATGGGCTTGCACACTGTTCTGTATGTCTCTTTCTTTGACTTGAAGATCAATCCCCCGGCTTTCCGCTTCCTCTTGATGGAACATGCAAGATTCAATAAGATTTTGGGGAAGAATTACCGTCTTTTTATCGGATTCCTTTAATTCACCGAACCCAATTGCAAGATAGGCCAGATTTCTGGTAAGTACTATGCAGTTTTCAATCTGAGCACGAATAGCATTGAGTCTCTGTTTTTGCCTAAACTCTTCTTTTATCTTGCCTTCGTAAAGGCGGTCTATCGTGCCAGCTATACCGTTCAATGGATTTATTAACTGATGGGCAAAATTTGCGACCAATGATAGGTCAAAATCATCAGTAAGCGGCGATCTGCGAGCCAATTTAGGTTCAAGCATATTGCATCTCCCCAATAATTAATTTGTCGCCACTCTGCGATAATTCTGAGCCGGCGATGAACGCTATTGCCTTGTTTGATGGTGTATTCATTACAATTTGTAATTCATTTCCGGTTAGAGATAACGATAGTTTATCGTCTGAAACGCTTACATGCAAAGGACGTTTTTCAATCACAAACGAAACCCACAGAATGGACAGCAATTCGCCTCGACCAAGTTGGCGCCGATCTGAAATACTGAAAATCTCAGTGAAATCACCCGTTGCTAGATCCTTTGGAAACGAGAAGAACGCACCGCTATTTTGTACTTGCGACACTCTCTCGGTCCAGCAGCGAGCTAACGCATTCGCGTATTCCAATGCTGTCGTTGTATCTCGACGGAAGTGAGATAACGAGTGTATAGTAGATATAATTTTCGCCATCTCAAGAGATACGCCAGAAAAGCTGAACGTATCAGCCCTGGCGCCTCCGAGACCATACTTCAAGATTAGTTCGTTTCTTATTTCAATGTGAGCTAATATATCGTGGCTACCCCAAAACCGCACTCGCGGCCGCTTATTTAGGGCGTTCCACGCTTTGATACGATCAATACTCGTAGGAGACGCGGATGATGTCGTCATTAGGAGTAGGTAATCAGCGTCGAGAGCCTCAGCATGAGCTATTTTTTCATGTATTGTTGGCCAATTTATCGCGGTGTTATACCTCTTGCATTCTATGAACCACTTCTCTTGATTAGAGAAAAATGTTGGGTCCACGGTAGTCCGCCAAGCTTCAATATCGCGGCCTCCATCCGCCCCTGGGGTGCGCCACGTTGGATTCTGAAAAGCCATCCCACGAATAATGTCGAAACATAGATTCTCGAAATTCGTGGGAGATAGTCCGTCCAAAGAAATTTGAGGCATGAAAACGGCTTCCAATATGGACAACGCCCTGACCTATGATCAGATAGGCAGAGCATAGCCGATCAAGCCTCTTACCGCTACCGAAGTTGACACCTGCTCGGTTTTCGGATTTGGCAGTACAGCAGCGAAGGGATACCAGGCCCTGTTAGATCTTGAAGATTGTCCCTATATATCGGGCATGACCGACAGCAATGCGACGCAGATTTTCACCGACGAAGCCTGGACGGTTTGGGAGCCGCTGATTGAAGCAGTGCGCCCGCGCGGCAAGACGCCGCCGAAAGACCTGCGACGGACGATTTCGGCGGTGTTCTGGCGTCATCAGAACGGTGCGAAATGGCGCAGCATCCCTGAAGCCTGACCGAAAATGCGGGCTGGTGAGCGAGAGCCGCCCGTCAGGGCCGCGCCCGGCATGTGTTTCCGAGCATCGGAGCGGAGCGGCCCTGATGGCCGTGAGCGCCGAAGCGCAGGAAACGCGCGTCGGATCGCCGCCGGCGCGCATTTTCGGTCAGGCTCTCAGGAGTTGGGGCCGTGGTGGCTTGCTGCGCAGTTGTTCATCCGCTGGGCCAAACGCGGTGTCTGGGAACGCCTGTTCGCCCTGGTGCAGGAACGTGGACAAGCCCTGGGCATGGTCTTTCTCGACGGCACCAACATTCGTGCCCATCACAAGGCGGCCGGAGCCCAAAAAAGGAAACGACAGCCGACAACGAGACCATCGTGAAGCACTTGGCCGCTCTCGCGGCGGCTATGGAACCAAGGTCTGCATAATCGCTGACGGGCGCGGCCGTGCTGTCACCTTCACTCTGGCTCCCGGTCAGGCACATGAACTGACGCTCGCACCCGCCATGCTCGGTCGTCTACCACGCGAACCATTGTGGATCATCGGCGACAAGGGATACGCCTCCAATGCCTTCTGGGAACATGTCTGGGCTATGGGAGCGCGACCAGCGATCCCGCCCAAGCGCCGGGACGCTGCCGTCGCCTGCCACAATGGGCTTATCGCAACCGGCATCTGGTGGAAAACTTTTGGGCTCGTCTGAAAGAATAGCGCGCCATCGCAACGCGATACGAAAAGACCGCAGCCTCATTCCTCGCTATCCTTCACCTCGCCGCAGCCGCAGATTGGATCAAGATCTAACAGGGCCTAATCCCAATTTTAATTCCAAAATGGTCGGGCTGTAGCCCACGAAAGACAGGCATTCGGGGTCTTTGTCCGGGTACTCTGGACGAACGGCAAGTTGCGACGATTGGCACCTCAAAGCTGACGTGCAGCTATCCCCCCAAAGCTGCCGCCCCCGCATGCTTTCCATCCCAGCTATATTCCCGGCGGGTGTGAACTCATCTGCCCTTACGAACACGCTTTCGCAACCTCACGCAACACAGCCCGCACATCTCCATCGCTCAGCCGCCGCAGCATATCGGCAATAGCCGCCACCTGCCCGTCATGATCCGGCAGAGGCGGCCCGAACACCTCCTCCATCGCCAGAAACGCTTCCGCCTGCGCCCGATGATCATCCCGCGCATCGGCGCAGATCTGCCGCAGCACATCCGCCCGCGGGTCCGTCAGGCCGATTTCCAGCGCTTCCTGTTCATGCAGCGCAAACCACCGGATCCAGCACGCAATCAGCAACACAGCCCCCGTCACCGGCCGACCGGCTTCCAGATTCTCCCGCATCGGCGCAATCACCCGCGCGGCCATCTTGGCCGAGCCATTACGCCCGATCCGTTCCACATCATGCGCGATGCCCGGATTGCAGAAGCGCGTCATCAGCCCGGCGGCATAGGAATCCAGATCCTCCTCCGACAACGCCACCCCGGCCGACTGCTCATGCCGCATGAAATGCGTGGCAATCGCCCCCAGCGCCGGATCGGTCGCCGCCTCGGCCACGGTCGGCAGGTCGGCCAGCCCCCCGGCATAGGCCAGGATCATGTGCGTGCCATTGAGCATCTGCAACTTCGCCCGCTCGAACACACCGACATCGCGCACGAAGCGCGTGCCCGGATGCGCCTCCCAGACCGGCCGCTCACCATCGAAAGCCTGGATGATCCACTGAAACCACGGCTCCGCCGAAACCGGGATCGTATCGTCCACGCCGCCGAGAAGCCGCCGTGCATCCTCAACATCCGCCTCCTGGAAAGGCGGCGTGATCCGATCGACCATCGTATTGGGAAAGACCACATGCGCGCCGATCCAGGCCGACAGCGCATCGTCGCCGCGCAGCGCGGCATAATCCATCACCACCTGCCGCAGCGTATCGCCATTCTCGGCCACGTTGTCGCAACTCAGCACCACAGGCGGCACGCCGCCCCGCTGCCGCACCAGATCGAGCCCCGCCACGAGGATACCGGGCGCGGTATGGGGGAACGGGCGCGACAGATCCTCGCGAATGGCGTCGGATTCCGGGTCCAGCCGCCCTTCGGCGGTGATGTGATAGCCACTGGCCGTCACGGTCAGCGTCACGATCCTGATGAGCGGATCGGCAATCCGGCCGATCAACGCCCCCGGATCGGCCCCGGCGAACACGGCTTCCGAGATCGCCGCCATCACGGAGGCCACCGTGCCATCGGGCTCGCGGGTCAGCAATGTGTAGCAATTATCCTGCTGCCGGAGTTGATCGGTCAGCGTCGGCCGCCGCATCGTCGCCGACACGATGCCCCAGCGCAGTCCGTCGTCTCCGGCATGATGGATCGCCGCCTGGGTTGCCGCGACCTGATGCGCGCGATGAAAACTCCCGCATCCCAGATGCAAAATCCCGCTTTTCAACAAGGCCGGATCGAAACGCGGCCTGTAGACGGCAGCGGGCAGACTGGACAACGCGGAACGGCTCAATCGCAAAACATCAACCTCCATCTTGATTGTTATCAATATCAATTAAACAGGAATTATAAGGAAATTTCAATGTTTTTCACACACAAAAACAGAATCGAATTTTTTCCATAAATTAACACAATATTTCATGACATAAAATCTCACACCAAAACACTCCACCGCGCCGCCGCCCCAAAGCGCCGGCCCCCGCAATGCCCGTCATCGCCCCCTCTCCAGCCAACGCGGGATTTTCTCGCCTTCGCGCCACGATCCCGTTAGGCTACGCACACCCCCACCCGTGGCGAGATGGCCATGCCGAACGCGACGTTGCCGGTCATCAGCAGTTTCACGGCGTCCGACGGCGCCTCCTTTCCGCCCGGCGCCTTCTGGCTGCCCGAGGAACAGGCGTTCAATTTCAGCCTCTTCTCACGCAACGCCACCGCCATCACCCTGCTGCTCTATCGCGCGGACGATCTCCTCACCCCGTGCCTGCGTGTGTGTTTTTGCCTGCCGCACAACAAGACGGGCGATATGTGGCACGTCCGCCTCCCCGCCGACCGGGTGGGCGACGCCTGTTATTACGGCTACTCCGTCGCCGGTCCGCACCGCCCGGAAGACGGGCTGCTGTTCGACGCCGAAAAACTGCTGCTCGACCCTTACGCACGCGGCGTCTTCTTCCCGCCCGGCTTCGACCGCGACGCCGCCTGCAAGCCGGGGCCGACCGCCGGGCGCGCGCCACTGGGCGTCCTGCCGGAACGCACGGCCACCACGCCCCCGCCCTCCCGGCGCCCCCGACGCCACGATCACGATCTCGTCATTTACGAACTGCATGTCCGCGCCTTCACCCGCGACCCCTCATCCGGCGTGGACCCGGCACAACGCGGCAGCTACGCCGCGCTGACGGCCCGCATCCCCTACCTCAAGGCGCTCGGGGTCACGGCGGTGGAACTGATGCCGATCTTCCAGCGCGATCCGCTCCACGGGACGTTCTGGGGCTACATGCCGCTCAATTTCTTCTCGCCCCACGCGGGCTACGCCTCCGATGGCACGGTCGCCACCTCCTGGCGCGAATTCCGCGCGATGGTCGCCGCCCTGCACGAAGCCGAAATCGAAGTCTTTCTCGACGTCGTCTACAACCATACGGGCGAGGACCATGCCGGCGGCCCCGTCTGGTCCTATCGTGGCATCGACAATCCCAGCTATTATACGCGCGCACCCGGCCTTCCGTTCCGCCCCACCAACCGCAGCGGCTGCGGCAACGACCTGGATGTGGCGGCGCCCATGGTGCGACAGCTCATTCTCTCCAGCGCCTGGTTCTGGATCGATGAGATAGGCATCGACGGCCTGCGCTTCGATCTCGCCTCGATGTTCTCGGTCGACGAGACCGGGCACATCAATCTCGCGGAACCGCCGATCATCACCGAACTCTCCACCGCCGCCCACATGCGCCAGACGCGGCTGATCGCCGAGCCCTGGGTCGGTGACGGCTCGCTGATGCAACTGGGCCGCGCCTTTCCCGGCCGGACCTGGCGGCAATGGAACGCCCGCTTCCGCGACGATATCCGCCGCTTCCTGCGCGGCGATGACGGCTGCGTGCCGGCCCTGATGACCCGCCTCTACGGCAGCACCGACCTGTTCCCCGACGACCGCGCCCACGCCGCCCGCCCCTATCAGAGCATCAACTACATCGCCATCCATGACGGGCTGACGCTGCGCGACCTGTTTTCCTACGACGATCCCGGCCAGATCGCCGCCAATTGCGGCCATCAGGGCATCGACGGCGCACCCGAGCCGGTGCAGGCGCTCCGCCGCCGCCAGACGCGCAACGCCTTCTGCCTGCTGATGCTGGCCAACGGCACGCCGATGTTCCAGGCCGGCGACGAATTCGGCCACAGCCGGGGCGGCGACCCCAACCCGTACGACCGCGATGACGAAACCAACTGGCTCGACTGGCGCCTGACGGAAAACGAAAGCGCGCTCCTGCGTTTCGTCAGGATGCTGATCGCCTTTCGCGCCGCCCACCCCTCCATCGCACGCAGCGTCGGCTGGCGCGACGACGTTTCATGGCACGGCGTCGACGGCGGCGAACCGGACCTGCGCCCCGTCTCGCGCAGCCTGGCTTTCTTCCTGCGGGGCGCCGCGATGGCGGATGACGATCTGTATGTCTTCATCAACGGCTGGGACGACACGCTGCATTTCGCCCTGCCCGAGGTGGCGCGTGGCGGCCCCACCCCATGGCGCAGCCTCGTCGATACCGCCGCCGCCCCACCCGCCGACATCCTCACCGCCGAAACGGCAACGCCGGTGAGCGACATGGCGCGCCTGCCCGCCCAGGCCCGGTCGATCCGCGTCCTGCTGCGCACGAGGCCAGACGCGACAATCCGATAACATACACAAGGGAGACGACGTGACATGGCGCCAGAGAATCCCACGCTGACCGCGCGCGCGGCAGAACGCGCATTACACGGCTTCGCACTGGATCTGCGCTGGACCTGGAACCACGCGACCGATCCGCTCTGGCGCCAGATCAATCCCGAATGCTGGGAACACACCCAGAACCCCTGGACGACGCTCAACAACGCCTCGCGCGCCCACCTCAATGCGCTGCTGAACAAGCCCGCCTTCCGCCGCGAAGTCGGCCACGCCATGGCCGCCCAGGCCGAGGGGCTGCGCCACCCCACCTGGTTCGCGCAGAAACACGATGCCTCCGCCCTATCCTGCATCGCCTATTTCAGCATGGAATACATGCTCAGCGAGGCCCTGCCGATCTATTCGGGCGGGCTGGGCAACGTGGCGGGCGACCAGCTCAAGGCCGCCAGCGACCTCGGCGTGCCGGTGGTCGCGGTCGGCCTGCTGTTCGCCCAGGGCTATTTCCGCCAGGAACTGACGCCGGACGGCCAGCAGCACGCGCTCTACCCGTTCAACGACCCGTCCCTGCTGCCGATCAGCCCGGTGCTGACGAAGGAAGGCGACGTGCTGCGCATCCCGATCCGTTTCGCCAGGGGCCATGTGTGGATTCGCGCCTGGAAGGCGACCGTCGGCCGCGCGACGCTCTACCTGCTGGATACCAACGACCCGGCCAACCCGCCCGGCGTACGCTGCGTCACCACCCAGCTATACGGCGGCGACGCCGACCTGCGCCTGCGCCAGGAAATCACGCTGGGCATCGCCGGCTGGCGCCTGCTCGATACGCTCGGCTACCAGCCCGATGTCTGCCACCTCAACGAAGGCCACGCCGCCTTCGCGGCGGTGGAGCGCGCATGCGGCCTGATGGACCGGCTGCACGTCCCCTTCCGCGAGGCACTGACCATCGCGCGGGCCGGCACCCTGTTCACCACCCACACCGCCGTCCCCGCCGGCTTCGACCGGTTTCCGCCCGACCTGGTCCGCACCTACCTCGCGGACTACACCGCCAACCGGCTCGGCATCCCGATGGAAAGCCTGCTGGCCCTCGGCCGCGCCAATCCGAACGATCAAGGCGAGCCCTTCAACATGGCATGGCTGGCCATCCGCGCCAGCGGCGCGGTCAACGGCGTCTCGCGCCTGCACGGCACCGTCAGCCGCCGCCTGTTCGCGCCGCTTTTTCCCCGCTGGCCGGAATGCGAAGTCCCGGTCGGCCACGTCACCAACGGCGTGCACACGCCAAGCTGGGATTCGGTCGAGGCCGACACGCTCTGGACCGAAGCCGCCGGCCCCGAACGCTGGCGCGGCACGCAGGAGGGCGTGGCCGACCGCATCCGCGCGCTCGACGACCGCACGCTGTGGTCCGCCCGCTGCCAGGCCCGCGCGGGCTTCGTCCGCAAGATCACCGACCTCTGCGCCCAGCAGCAGGGCTATACGGGCAACGGCGGCCCCTCGGACCTGCCGGTCCCGACCCTGAGCCCCGACGTGCTGACGCTCGGCTTCGCCCGCCGTTTCGCGACCTACAAGCGGCCGGACCTGCTGCTGCACGACCCCGACCGCCTCGCGCGCCTGCTCTCGCACCACGAACGGCCCATGCAACTGGTGCTGGCCGGCAAGGCCCACCCCGCCGACATGGCGGGGCAGGCCCTGATCACGCGCTGGATCGCGTTCTCGCACCGGCCGGATGTCCGGGGCCGCGTCATCTTCATGGCCGATTACGACATGGCGCTGGGCCAGGTCCTGGTCCAGGGCGTCGATCTCTGGATCAACACCCCCCGCCGCCCGTGGGAGGCCAGCGGCACCAGCGGCATGAAGGTGCTGGTCAATGGCGGGCTGAACCTGTCGGAACTGGACGGCTGGTGGGCCGAGGCCTACGCGCCGGAAGTCGGCTGGGCACTGGGCGACGGCCGCGAACATGGCGACGACCCGGCGGTGGACGCCGCCGAGGCCGAAGCCCTGTACACCCTGCTCGAAACCGAAATCGCCCCGGCCTTCTACGCCCGCGACCCCCAGGGCATTCCCGCGTCGTGGGTGGCGCGGATGCGCGAGAGCATGGCGCGCCTGACGCCGCTTTTCTCCGCCAACCGCGTGGTGCGCGACTATACCGAACGTTTTTACCTGCCGGCGGCAACCCGCTACCACGCCCGGCTGGCCGATGGCGGCCGCGCGGCGCGCGAGATCGTGCAATGGCAGGACCTGCTCAATACATCCTGGCCCGATCTGCATATTGACGCGGTAACGATCTCGCAGCCCGACGGGCAATACCATGTCACCGTGGCGCTGGCGCTCGGGCCTGTTCCCGCCGACGCGGTCCAGGTGCAGTTCTACGCCGATCCCGTCGATGGCGGCCCGGCCGCCATAACGATCATCCCCCCAAGCGGCTGCCGCGACGCCGACGGCCTGACCCATTACGCGCTCACGACCAGACTGGACCGACCGGTAACGGATTACACCGTCCGCGTCGTCCCCACCCATGCCGGCATGGCGATCCCTCTGGAAAGCCCGCATATCGCCTGGCAGCGTTAAGAATAACCCATCAAACGTGAAAAGAATGTAAATCACCGACAGGGATGCAGAAAGGCTTACGTTTCAAAGGCGATACGGCATAGATAAACAAGGCGCAGACAGCCTCGCCATGCCGGAACGCAACGGGAGACTCAACAAAAGTGCGACCCGACATCCCCCCGTTTCCGGCCGTGCGCCATGTTCCCCATGTGCCACCCAGCCCCACGCCCTCAGAGCCTGACCGAAAATGCGCGCGGGTGGCGTGTCCTCCGCGCGTGTCCTGCGCTTCGATGCCCACGGCCATCAAGGCCGCTCCGCTCCGATGCTCGGAAACACACGCCGGACGCGGCCCTGACGGGCCACTCCCGCTCACCAGACCGCATTTTCGGTCAGGCTCTCACAGGTCCGACGACACGACGATCGGCGCGTACTCGGCTCTCGACCACCGCGCGCCGAGGGCATATGCTGTTGCCACTTTGGTTACCTTTGCCTCGTAAGAAAGACCAGACAAGACGAGAATGGTTGCTGTGAACCTTCCCTGACCGCACTTCAGACCGCGCACGGCGCCACGTCTCAACAATCGATATAAGGGTACTCGTGGGAATCAATCAGCCTGTCCTCCCGCCCGTCACGGCGGAAGCCATGATGCGGGTGAAGACCTTCTGATGTTCAAAGGTGCATTGGCGATCCTGCTGTCAATGCTGATCTCGTCACTGGGCGTGTCGGCCCATGCCGCGCCGGTGGATCTTCATGCTTCCATCTGCCTGGACGGCGCGGCGGGCATGGTGGAGCAGATCGGCCATTCGGCTTACAGTATCCGGGGCTGCGGCATGCCGCCCCGCACCGACGGCTGGGTCTGGCTGCGTCTCTCCGACCCGTCGGTGCTGAAAGACCTCCCCTCGGGCTGGTCCCTGCTCCTCGACGAAAATCGTTTCGACCGCATCACAGTCGCCGCGACCAACGGCGACGGCAGCATCCAGAATTACAGCTATTCCGACGGCCATGTCGGCAATGACTGGGCGCCTGGCGGCCTGCTGCGTTTCCCCTTCGATTCGCCCGGCGTGGAAATCTCGAGCCTGTCGATCGGCTTTCATCATCTCGACGGCGCCCACTTCATCCGGAAAATCGAAGCCCGCACCCCCGATGACGAAGCGGCGCGGAGCACAGCGTGGCTGATCCTGATCGGGATCATGATCGGCGCCCTGGTTTCCGCGATGGTCTATAATCTGGCCATCTATGACGGGCGGCGCGACCGCTTCCAGCTCTGGTATGCCGCGTGGACCGTCCTGGCGCTGGGCTACTGCCTCTCCTGGACCAATTTTCTCGGCATTTTCGACGACCGCCTGACCGGCCCGCTGGCCGTCCGGCTCAGCGACTGTTTCCTGGGCGCGATGATCGCCGCCGGAACCATGCTCCTGCTCACGCTTATCGAGGCCGACGCGCGCCACCGGCGCCTGCTGTGGACAGGCTATGTCCTGACCGTGCTTTCCGCCGCCGCCGGCTTCATCGCGGCGGCCGACATGCTGTTTCCGCCGATCTGGACCGATCACCTGTTCAATGGCGTGCTGATTCTGGACGTGCTGTGGATCGCCGCGACGATTACGGTCGCCATCCGCAGGCAAAGCCGGATCATCTGGTTCTTCCTCCTGGGCTGGCTGCCCGTCATCTCGGTCTTCGCCCTGCGGCTGGCCCGCAATATAGGGCTCCTGCCCCAGAGCGACGCGATCGACATGACAACCTTCGCCTGCATCGCCTTCGAATCCGTCGCCCTCTCGGTCACGGTCGCCTACCGCCTGCGCGATATCGGGCGCGCGCGCGACCAGGCGGCCCGCGCGATGGCTGTCATGCAGACCGAGGCCGAAACGCTGCGCCGCGCGGCAATGACCGACCACCTGACCCAACTGGGCAATCGCGCCGCTTTCCAGACGGCTCTCGAACAGGCCGCGCCACTCTCCACCCTGCTGCTGATCGACGTGGACCATCTCAAGTCGGTCAACGATTCCTACGGGCAGGAACCGGGTGACAATCTGTTGCGTCACATGGCCGCCCGTCTCGGCCAGATCGTTCCCGACGACACCATCGTCGCGCGGCTGGGCGGCGACGAATTCGGCATCATCGTGCCCAGGCCCCTTGCCCAGACGCTGCTCGAACGGCTCGATGCCCTCCAGGGCGAGCCCTGGTCGCAGTCCGGGCGTACGCTGTCGCTCTGGTTCAGCGTGGGGCAGACCGACTGTAGCGGCTCCGCCGTCTCCGCCATGCACCGGGCCGACCGGGCGCTGTACTGGGCCAAACAGCGCGGCGGCGGCCGCCGGCAGCCCTATACGCTGGCATTCGACCGCGCCGACTCCCTGGCCGCGCGCCTGCTGACCGACGCGCCCCATGCCCTCGCGGCCGGCGAATTCGTGCTGTACTACCAGCCCCTGGTCGATCTCAAGACGGGCCTGCAACGCGGCAGCGAGGCCCTGCTGCGCTGGAACCACCCCGAACTCGGCCTGCTGACGCCGCCGGATTTCCAGATCCTGCTGACGGACGAAACAATCGGCCCGCGCCTGCAGGACGAGGTGATTTCCATCGCCCTGGACGCACTGGCCCATATCGGCGACGGGCTGGCCTACATCGCGGTCAATTTCACCGGCGTGCATCTGCTCGGCGCGGCGGCAGGGCGGCACATCCTCAACCGCCTGCAAGAAGCCGGGGTCCCGCCCCACCGGCTCTGCGTCGAAGTCACCGAAGGCATCGCCCTGGACCATGCGTCCGAAGAGATCGCCGAGGCCCTGCAGGTGCTGCACACGGCCGGCAGCCGCACCGCGTTCGACGATTTCGGCACGGGCTACGCCTCCCTGGTGCATCTGCTGCGCTTCCCGGTCGATATCATCAAGATCGACCGCTCCTTCATCCACCAACTCACGATGCCGGCCCGCAACGCGCATGAAATCGTCCGCTCGATCATCTCGCTGGGCAAGGCGCTGAACAAGCAGGTCGTCGCCGAAGGAATCGAGACGGAAGCCCAGGCCGCCATCCTGCGCGAACTGGGCTGCGATTACGGACAGGGCTATCTTTTCGCCCGCCCCGGCCCGCTCCTCCAGCCGCCGATCTACTGGCCGGTGCTCGACGAAAGACACGGATAGCGGCCGTGTCCTTTCAATCCGCAAAGACAAGCCCGCTCCATGCCCCGACCGGCTGGGCGGCCCTGTTCTCGGGCGGCAACGCCGCGCGCTCCATCACGCTGTCCGCCGGCGTCGTCCTGCATGCCATCAATCTGTATATGGCCATGACCGTGCTGCCCTCGGCGGTGCGCGATATCGGCGGCATGCGTTATTATACGTGGAACACATCGCTTTTCGTCGCCGCCTCGATCGTCGGCTCGTCGCTGTCGGCGCGCGCGCTCGGCCGCTTCGGCCCACGCACCGCCTACGGCATCGCCACCGCGATCTTCGCCACCGGCGCCGTGCTCTGCGCCACCGCCCCGGCCATGCCGGTCATGCTGGCCGGCCGCGTGATGCAGGGGATCGGCTCGGGCCTGCTGGTCTCGATGGCCTATGCCGTCATCCGGCTGGTCTTCCCGCCCGACCTGTGGCCACGGGCGATGAGCATGCTGTCCTCGATGTGGGGCGTCGCCACGCTGATCGGCCCCGCCATCGGCGGCCTGTTCGCCGGCCTCGGCGCCTGGCGCATGGCTTT
Organism: Gluconacetobacter sp.; assembly: GCF_047721585.1. Taxonomy (NCBI): domain Bacteria; kingdom Pseudomonadati; phylum Pseudomonadota; class Alphaproteobacteria; order Acetobacterales; family Acetobacteraceae; genus Gluconacetobacter; species Gluconacetobacter sp. The sequence continues at coordinate 3,617 of NZ_JBDNXE010000093.1, read as the reverse complement.
CTGGACGCTCGCGGCCCTCTGCATCCCGTTCGTCCTGCTGGCCATCAGCGTGCTGCCCCGCACGACCGGCACCCAGCCCGCCGGCCGCCCCGGCGTCGCGTGGGCGCAGATCGCGCTGATGGTCGGTTCCGTCCTGTGCCTGTCGGTGGCCGGTGCCAGCCCGCATGTCTGGGCCAATCTGGCCGGATGCCTCGTCGTGCTCGGCCTGTTCGCCGGCCTCGCCCATCTCGACCGTCACCACCGCACGCGCCTGCTGCCCGCCGGCGCACTCACCTGGGGCTCCGCCCTCGCCCCCCTCTACGCTTTGATGGGCTGCCTGGCCCTGACTGTGGAAGTCATCGAGATCTTCGCGCCACTCTTCCTGCAAGACCTCCACCACCAATCCCCGCTCACCGCCGGCTATCTCTCGGTGCTGATGGCCGCCGGCTGGTCCACCGGCGCCATCCTCAACGCCGGCGCCCCGCCGCCCCGCGTGGCGCGCGCCCTCGTCGCCGCCCCCGCGCTGGGCCTGGCCGGCATCCTCTTCCTGGCGTTCTACCTGTCCACACCCTCCAATGGCGCATGGCCGGCGATGCTGCCCGTCTGCCTGGCCTTCCTGGCCGTCGGGCTCGGGGTCGGGGCAGCCTGGCCACACCTGCTCACCCGCGTGCTCATGGTCGCCCAGCCCGCCGACCGCGATCTCGCGTCGGCCTCGCTGACCACGGTGCAACTCTACACGACGGCCCTGGCCGGCGCCTGGGCGGGCATGATCGCAAACATCGCCGGCCTGGCGGACGGCAACGTGGCCGGCATCGAACAGGCCACGTTCTGGGTCTTCGCGCTGTTTGCTCTCATCCCGGCCAGCGGCATCGTGGTGGCGCAATGCATCGCCCGCGCGACCAGAGCGCGCTAAACGCCCTCACTTCCACCGCTCACACCGCGCCCCCCTCTCCGAAGGCTTCCGAACGGCCTGTAGCCGTCGCACGCCCACAAACACGTCCGATATAAGGCGCGCGTCATCCCGTTTGACAAACTCTGCAATGATTGTGGCTTTTCGGCAACGTCTTCAAACCTTCATGGGCCATCCGTCTCCTCATTCCGCTAAGAGCGCCGCGTCAATTCGCCCTGATCGGAAGAGACCGGAATGCAGCCAACATTCTTATCCAGACATCTGAAAAAAGCCGTTCCCTCCGCCGCGTCGCGCCGCCGCACCCTGCTGGCCACGACCTTGCTGGCCATGAGCGTGGCCTCGGCTCACGCGGCATCGACCGATACGACCACGCAGGGCTCGACGCCGCGTCGAAACGCGGTGCAAAAGGCCCCGGCACCGACGACAGCCCCGGCTCCGGCAACCGAGCAGATCATCTCCACAGCACACCGCACCCGCTCCGAACAGAGCGTGAGTCATGTGCAGATGCAGCGTATGCTGCCGGGCATGAGCCCGGTGAAGGCCCTGGAAATCCTTCCCGGCGTGGTGTTCGAAAACGCCGATCCCTGGGGCAATAACGAACAGAATTCATCGCTGTTCATCCACGGCTTCAACCAGAACCAGCTCGGCTTCACGCTCGACGGCATGCCGCTGGGCGACCAGTCCTACGGCAATTACAACGGCCTGACGCCCCAGCGCGCGGCCATCAGCGAGATCATGGGCGGTGCGTCGGTCTCCACGGGCGCCGGCGCGCTGGGCACGGCCTCGACCAGCAACCTGGGCGGCACGCTGGAATTCCAGACGCAGGACCCGATGCACCGGGCCGGCGGCCAGTTGAACCAGACATTCGGCAGCTGGTCCACGTTCCGCACCTTCGCGCGCATCGACACCGGCGATTTCGGCAACGGCAATTCGGCCTATGTCGCCTGGGTCCGCCAGGACGCCCGCGCGTGGGATTTCGCAGGCCACCAGGGCGGCAACCAGGTCAACGCCAAGTTCGTCCACGAGGACGACAACAACAAGATCACCACCTTCTTCGACTGGTCGGACAAGGTCGAGCCGAACGAAGACAGCATCTACGACCCCCAATACACCACACTTTACAAAAAACCCTTTATCTACCCCAATCTTAACGAAGCCTTGAAATACTACAACTCCTCCGAATACAAGGACGCCGGCCTGAATTACCGGAACTACTATTCCGCGGCCCAGCGCGAGGATTTTCTGGCCTACACCAAATGGACGCATGATTTTTCAAGAAATCTGCACTGGGACAACCAGATCTACTACCACCATGACGGTGGCGAAGGTGTCGTGGCAGGCCCGATCTCGGCGGCCGGCCTGCCTACCCTCTTCCGCGCGTATTACCCCACTTATTCGGCCTCGCAGCTTTCCGGCGTCTTCGGCGGCAGCGGCATGGCCACCCGCACGACCGAATACTGGGACAATCGCGGCGGCCTGATCTCCACCCTGCGCTACAAGCTGGGCAACCACCATATCGAGCTGGGCGGCTGGTACGAGCGCAACAACAACACCCAGGCCCGCCGCTGGTATCCGTTCTCGGCCTCCAACCCGACCACCCCCTACGACCGGCAGCAGAACCCGCTGATCCATCAGTACACCAACTATTTCTACACCAATACCTGGACCACACACCTTCAGGACACCTGGCAGGTGTCGAAGACTTTCTCGCTGAACGCCGGCTTCAAGTCCGAACTGGTCTACACGAACGGCACCCTGCCGGTCGCGAGCAAGACCGGCTCGACCGTTCCGGGCGGCACCATCGCGGCGGTCAAGCCGTTCCTGCCCGCCTTCGGCGCATTGTGGAACATCACGCCGCACGAACAATGGTTCGCGAACATCCAGGAAAACATGCGGGCTTTCCAGGCCGAAGGCACCGGCAACGCCACCCCCTGGGGCGTCACCACGCAGGAGGCGTTCGACCATTTCCGCGACCACGGCCACCCCGAAACGTCATGGACCTACGAAACCGGCCTGCGCACCAACCGCGACATCGCGTTCGGCCCGCTGACGCATATCAGCGGCCAGCTCGAATATTATCACGTCCATTTCTCGAACCGCCTGCTGTCGGTCGCTTCCGCGCCCAACCTGTCCTGGATCGTCGGCAGCGCCAACATCCTGACCAATGTGGGCTCGGTCTCGACCGACGGCATGGATTTCTCCTTCACCACGCAGTTCGGCCGCCATTTCTCGTTCTATAACGCGCTGTCCTATAACAAGTCGGTTTATAACGACAATTATTCGACCGGTTCGTCGATCGTGCCGACCGCCGGCAAGAATGTCGCGGGCGTGCCGAACTGGACCGAAAAATTCGTGGCCTCGACCAATTGGGGCGCGTTCAACGCCCAGTTCATCGGCGATGTCATCGGCAAGCGTTACACCACCTACACCAACGACCAGCATGTCGGCGGCTACGCCCTGTTCAGCCTGAACGCGGGCTACACCATCCACGGCATTCCCCATGTGCGCGGCCTGAAAATCCAGGGCAACATCACCAACCTGACCAATACGAAAGGCTGGTCGACCCTCAGCATCGGCAACGCCTCGACCACCTACTCGGCCTTCCCGATCGCCCCGCGCATGTATTTCCTGACCGTGGGCGCCGAATTCTAAAGCGCCCCAAACACGAACGGCCGCCCCACAGGGGCGGCCGTCCAGACCGCCAGACCGATCTCGGCCGATAACGCCG
>NZ_JBDNXE010000092.1:0-17194 GCF_047721585.1 Gluconacetobacter sp. | reverse complement strand
GCCAGGTCAAGAACCTCAGCCCCGGCGGTGAAGAGCGATCTACACCCCACCCTCAACACCGTCAACACGGAAGATCAGAAAAAAACAAAAAAGTTGTTCCACCAGATTATATTCCCCGGAAAACCGCCAATCCTGATCTGCTGCGATCATAGCCGGCGAGACCCTCCCCACCCCGAAGAAGGCTTCACCACCATCGTCGCCTCTCGAAATTTCTCCCACCAGCTTCCTAGACGCTGGACCGCCCTGATGCGGCCGCCTGAGCATCCCACACCACGCGACCTCGCCACGCACATTCCAAAATCTGGGGATTCTGCTGGGCAGATAGGGCGTCGACTTCATGCCGTCGCCCCCACATCATTGGCGATCTGGGAGATTTTTCAGTCATGACAGACCATAAACTGCAGCGCGGCCTCCCCTGACTGACATAGACCCACTCCGCTTTCATCGGCATCTTACGTTTCAGTCCGGCGCCGGATTCCACCCAAGAGCCTCGCAGGCGGGGCGATGCAGATTGTTGCCAGTATCCGGCGCTCCACTTTTCATCTCCAACGCCATTTTCATCCGGCCGTCAGCTATATTCAGCTATATACCGATATCGATGCAGCACCCTCCACTCGAAACCGCCACCTCGTGCGGGAGCGCACCGCCGAACGAATCATCAGGCATAGCCAACTTATGATGCCCGGAGGAACTGGTCGCCTGCCGATGGTCCTCGCGTTGCCGCCATACGTCCGACTGCTGAAGCGGATGATCGACACATAAGATCCCGCAACGCTCGAGATCGTGCTAAGAATGACCAGTGCTGCGAACATTAGCCAATCGGCCTACCGCTGGAACCGCTACTGATGACCTTCCGTCTTACGGGCGCTCTTGTCATCGCATACAGCATGGATGCTGTCTTCCTTCTGCCCATTCAGGCGATCCTGTTTCACCTCTATGGATCGCCAGCCGTGGAGGCCGCCGATTTCGACGGAACCATTATCGTGCTGCTTGCGCAACGGGCCATGACGCATGCACGCCTGCCATCCCAGATGCGTCCAGACCTGACCTAACCGATGCGCATCCTTTTCCCTTTTATCGCCCAGCCCCATCAGATCGCGCATTCCCTACCGATCGCGATGGAGATCGCGCGCCGGCATCCAGAGATCGCGGTCCATATCGCCTGCCTGACGGACGACCAGGAGGCCTATATAAGGCGCTTGGGCGGCCTCTATCCCGACTCGCACGTCATTTATGAACGACTAACTCTCCCCAGGCTGTTACGGAGACAACTGACCCATCGCGGCCCCAGCGTTCTGACCAGATTGGCGGCTCTGTTTTTTAACAAGAATTATTTCGAGACATTTCAGGCTATTGTCGTTCCAGAGCGCACGTCACTCTATCTGCGCAGGATGGGCGTGCGCAGCCCGCGCCTAATCTGGACCCGCCACGGTGCTGGAGACCGCGCTGTCGGCTTTGCCCGAGACGTCCGGCATTTCGATTTTATCCTGATGGCAGGAAGAAAGCTTGAAAAGCGATTGCTGAGCCAGGGCTCACTCCGAGCCGGACACTACGTCACGGGCGTCTATGCCAAATTCGATCTCGTGCGCCTGATGCATAGCAACGCCGCGCCGCTGTTCGGCAACAGACGCCCAACAGTTCTCTATAATCCGCATTTCAATCCGCGGCTGACATCGTGGTATAAATTCGGCACGCAAGTTCTGGACTATTTTGCCAATCAGGACCGATACAATCTTGTTTTCGCGCCGCATTACCGGCTGTTTGACGCACATCGCGACAAGGCCGCGAGTATCCTGCGCGCCTATGAGGGGATACCGCACATGCTCATCGATCCAGGGAGTACCAGGAGCGTCGACATGACCTACACGATGGGCGCCGACCTCTATCTGGGCGATGTCAGCAGCCAGGTCGCCGAATTTCTGATCGAGCCCCGTCCCTGCCTGTTTCTTGACGCGCATGAGACGAAATGGCACGACAATCCGGACTATCTGTTCTGGTCCCTGGGGCCGGTGATCGACACGGTGGCCAGCCTTGACCAGGCCCTGGATGATGCCGTAGCCGGGCACCCGGATTTCCTTGACCGCCAGAAATCATATATACGCGAAACCTTCGGCCTCGCGGATATCGAGCCGACAGCGCCGATTGGTGCGGACGCCATCGTAGAATTCCTTCGAAAGACGCATTGATGCGGGCTTTCGTCCTCGCTTTGAACCTGCCTTGATTACATGCTCCAGGTGGAAGATTCGTTACCTGAAATGACACTCGATCCGACTCCGACAGATTCTGGTCAGGCGCGACGCCTGGGCGATTTTGCAACGTTTCCGGAAGCTCTGGATTACGCGGCCCTTGGGCAAGCGGGATTCAACGTGTATTCCGGGCGCGGCCAACTGCTGGAGTCCCTCCCCTACCGAACGTTGCGCGAACAGGCCCTGGATGTCGCACGGCGGCTGCTGACATCGGGGCTGCGACCGGGTGACCGGGTCGCGATCGTCGCAGAAAGCGATGGTGACTTCGCGCGGATCTTTTTTGGTTGCCAATATGCGGGTCTGGTGCCTGCTCCGTTGCCGCTGCCGGTCGCATTCGGCGGACGCGAAGGCTACGTAACGACCCTGCGCGGCATGATCGAGAGCGCCGGCGCCGTCGCCGTGATCGTGCCCGACATCATCGCCAGCTGGACAGGCGAGATCATCGACGGCTTCGATCTGCGCTTCGGCGGGAGCCCGGCCGAACTGATGGCCCTGCCGGTCGAGCCTGTCACACTGCCGGCCGTCTCTCCGGACGACCTGTCCTACCTGCAATTCTCCTCGGGCAGCACGCGCTTTCCGATGGGGGTGGCGGTCACCCAGAAATCGGGCATGGCAAATGCCCGCGCGATCGCCCGCGACGGCCTCAAGGTCCGCGAAACCGGTGACCGATGCGTGTCGTGGCTGCCGCTGTATCATGACATGGGTCTCGTCGGCTTTTTCCTGACGCCGATCACCTGCCAGTTGACCGTCGATATGCTGCCAACGCGCGAATTCGCCCGTCGTCCCCATGTCTGGCTGGATTTGATCAGCCGCAATCGCGGTACTATTTCTTACAGCCCATCCTTCGGCTTCGAACTGTGCGCCCGCCGTGCCTCGACGGTGACGCTCGAACTGTCCTGCTGGCGCGTCGCGGGTATCGGTGGCGACATGATCCGTCACCATATCCTGGAAGAGTTCGCCGAACGCTTCGCGGCATCGGGCTTCGACGGACGGGCCTTTACCGCCAGCTACGGCATGGCCGAGGCCACGCTGGCCATCAGCTTCGTGCCCCTGCATACGGGCATACAGACCGACACCGTCGATCTGCGCTTCTTGGAAACGCAGGGCATCGCGCGCCCGTCGAACGATCCTTCCCATGCCCTCAGGACCTTCATCCTGTGCGGCAAGGTTCTGCCCGAGCATGAACTGGAGGTGCGTGATCCAGCCGGCCGTCGCCAGCCGGACCGCAAGGTGGGCACCATCTTCGTCCGTGGCCCCAGCCTGATGCGCGGCTATTTCAACCAGCCGCAGGAGACCCAGCGCGTTCTGGATGCCGATGGCTGGCTGAATACCGGGGATCTCGGCTACATGATCGACGGGCAGGTGGTCGTCACCGGCCGCGCCAAGGACCTGATCATCATCAACGGCCGCAATATCTGGCCGCAAGACCTGGAATGGTCGGCGGAAACCGAAATCGGCGCGCTACGCAGCCGCGATGTTGCCGTCTTCTCGATCGACCAGGAAAAGGGCGAGAAGGTCGTCGCCCTGATCCAGTGCCGCGCCTCCACTCCCGAAGCCCGCGAAACCCTGCGCAACGAGGCCGCCAGCCTGTTCCGCCGCCAGCATGGGGTCGATGTCTCGGTCATCCTGATCCCGCCCCATACGCTGCCGCAGACCTCATCGGGGAAACTGACCCGCGCACGGGCCAAGGCCATGCTGCTTTCGGGCGCCTTCGACTCGGTCAGCGAAACCGCGTCGGTCGCGTGATCCGCTGGGGTCTGTCGCACCGCCGACAGACCCCAGCTTCAATACTGGCCATCCGACCGGATTTCGATATAAGGGCATCCTCTTTTGTTGAGAGGGGCGCAGGCGATCCGCCAGACGGCCCTGATCCTCCTATGGCAGGCGGGGTTCGGACACGTCATACGGAGACGGCTCCCGCAATAAGGATGCATTTATAATGAGTGAAACGGTCGCGGACGTCTCTGCCCTGATCATCCAGACGCTGCTGGCGAATCCCAAGGTCCCCCGCGACATCAGCGGCGGCAGCAAGATCGTCGAAGATCTGGCCTTCGATTCACTCGCGGTCATGAATTTCGTGATGGAAATCGAGGATTCCCTCGATGTGTCCGTTCCGCTCGACCGGCTTGCCGACATCCGCACCATCGACGACCTGGCCAACTGCATCGTGTCGCTCAAGCAGGGCGGCTGACTCCATGTCGATCTTCTCCAAATACGAGCCGCTGGCCCGTTCGCTGGCGGCCGTGACCGATGGCGGAGGCCGCAACCCGTTTGCCGTCGTGATCGACCGCCCCATATCCTCGACCGTGGGCATGATCGAAGGGCGCGAGACCCTGCTGTTCGGCACCAACAATTACCTGGGCCTCAGCCAGAGTGAAGCGGCGATCGAGGCCGCGATCGACACGCTGCGGACCCACGGCGTCGGCACCACCGGATCGCGCATCGCCAACGGCACCCAGGGGCTGCATCGCCAGTTGGAGGAGCGCATCGCCGCTTTCTTCCGCCGCCGGCATTGCATGGTGTTCTCGACCGGTTATCAGGCGAATCTGGGCATGATCTCGGCGCTGGCCGGCAAGGATGATTACCTGCTGCTGGACGCCGACAGCCATGCCAGCATCTATGACGGCAGCCGGCTCAGCCAGGCCCAGGTCATCCGCTTCCGGCATAATGACGCCGACGACCTGCACAAGCGCCTGCGGCGGCTGGACGGCACACCCGGCGCCAAGCTGATCGTCGTCGAAGGCATCTACTCGATGATGGGCGACGTGGTACCGCTGGCCGAATTCGCGGCGGTCAAGCGCGAAACCGGCGCCTGGCTGCTGGCCGACGAAGCCCATTCCGTCGGCGTCATGGGCGAGCATGGCCGCGGCGTCGCTGAATCATGCGGCGTGGAGAAGGATGTCGATTTCGTCGTCGGCACCTTCTCCAAGAGCCTCGGCACGGTCGGCGGTTACTGTGTTTCCGACGAGGACGGGCTGGACCTGATCCGCCTGTGCTCGCGGCCCTATATGTTCACCGCGTCGCTGCCGCCCGACGTGATTGCCGCCACCATGGCAGCCCTGAGCGAACTGGAACAGCGGCCGGAGCTTCGGCACCGGCTGATGGACAATGCCCGTCGCCTGCATGCGGGCCTGAATGCCATCGGGCTGCGCACCGGCCCGCAGGCCAGTCCCGTCGTATCGGTGGTGCTGGACGAGATCGACCAGGCCGTGCGGTTCTGGAACCGGCTCCTGGATCTGGGCGTGTACGTCAATCTCAGCCTGCCGCCCGCCACCCCCGACCAGCGCCCGCTGCTGCGAACCTCGGTGATGGCAACGCATGATGCCGCCCAGATCGACCAGGCGATCGAAACCTTCGCCATCGTGGCCCGCGAACTGGGGCTCGGCCACTAACGCCATGTCCCCGCTGTTACCGTCTTCAGGCGGTAACAGCGATCCGGACTAATAGATCAGGCGCCCTGACGCTCCTTACCGGCGGAAGACCCCGGCCCCCTTCAATCGCCAGAGCAGCCGAGGCAGGCAGATCAGCGGATGCCGGGCCTCGAACGGGGTCAAGGCGAGGTCGAAGCCGCTATGGCGCCGCACTTTCCAGGCGATATAGCGCGCACCACCGGCGAAGGTGAACGCCGCCTTGAACAGCCGCGCGACATTCAGCGGACGCCCCAGACCGGCGCGCACCCGCCATTGGCGCTCCGCTCGGGCGCGTGCGCCCACCGGAACCGCCGGATATAATGTCTCACCTTCCTGCCTGAACGACAGGCCGGACGCCGCCCAGGCCGCCGGCAGCAACGCAGCGAACCGCGTCCCCGGTTCGCCCGCCAACAGCATGGAGGGGCGATTTCCCCCCTCGACCCGCAATTCCGCGGCATAGGTCCGACGAAACAGGCTTTCCCAATAGACCAGAGCCGATCCGCTCTCCGGACCAAGCATGGCCGCCCACCAGGCAGCCACCCCCACGGCGCGGATCAAACACCCCAGAATCGCGTCAGCCGCAACCGCGTCGCGCACCCAGACCAACCGCGCCGGCTGACAGAAACGCGCCCAGATCGTGGTATCCAGGCAACCGCGCGCCGTCAGCACCCGGAACTGCCCGAGGGTCAGAATGGCAACCTTGGCCCGGACAGTCCGACCGTCGATGATGCGCTCGTGATACTCGACGTTCGGCGGCAACAGAGCATTCGCCTCGCGCGCCGCCCTGCCGCGCGCCCAGTCGGCCTGCCGGTCCAGCACGATATAGAAATCGAGGATACCCTCCATATCCACCTGCCGCAGGCCCGACCCGTAGAACAGAACGCCCAGCACTGGGGCATCCCCGACCAGTTCGCCGACAAACGCCGTCACAGCCGGCTCGACAGGACAGACCAGCTCGTCCGTCAGAAGGCGGGCGACCTGCCCGGCGGCGAGAGGATCGTATCGCACGTCATCCATGAGAATCAGGCATTCCGGATAAAATCGAAGGCCGGCCCCGCCGACAGATAGGTCTGCCCATCCGGACCGGAATCCAGGATTTCGCCATCCAGCACAAAATCCCCAGTCAGCCGCAAGGCCAGATGATCGGCCCGACCACGCAGATAGGAAGGCGAACGATCCATCCAGGCCGTGGGCCGCCCACGCAGGACCGACCACGTCGCGGAGAGCAGATGTTCAGGAAAGGCCCCGACATTCAGATAGGAGAGTCCCGTCCCTTCTCGCGCCGCGAAGGGCCACATTCCGCCGGGCAGACCGCCCAGCGACGTGGCCAGGAACAGGAAGCAGTCCGCCGTCCGAGGCGCCTCCCCCCCCACCGCCAGCGTCACGGGATCGCCGGCCAGCCATTTGCGGCGCGTCGCGCGAAAAACCAGCCGCCCCAGCGAGGACGCGATCGCAATGCCAACGGCCAGTTCATGCGAAAAGCGATTGAGGATGACCGGCCGATGGGCGATCCGGACTCCGCGCGTAAAGGCGGCAGCACCATGGAACATCCCCAGCACCGCCGGACGCGCCGGATCGGACCAGCGAACGGCCAGCGCATCGCGCCGCCGGAGGCAACGCCGCAGCCCCCCTTCGCTGGCCAGGAGGCTCAGCCGCGCAAGCGCCGCCATGCCACGCAGGCCGAACCCCACATCGGCGGCAATCAGGTTGGTATTCCCCGACGGCAGCACGGCGAGGGTCGGCAACGCATCCGCCGGATAGGCTTGATGAATGGCGGACATGACGTCACTGACGGTACCATCCCCGCCATCGATCGCGACCACCCCGACCTCACGCCGCGCCAGTTCAGCCACGATCTCCACCAGGCCGGGCCGGGATGCCGAATGAAAGAACAGCGGCCCCAGCACCTGCGACGCCCGCTGACCGAACGAACCGTCTTCACGGCCATTCCGACGGCTGCGCGGATTATGAATCAGGGCAAACCGCTCGCTCACGGCCTATCGACCTTTTTCTGTGACACCGACATTCTCCGGGTCATAAGCCGCGTTCCCCGCATTATTGCAAGATCGTGAACGCCCTAGGGCCGATCGGCCGAGGACAGACTGGAGGAAACCGTGAACGAGACGACCCTGGCCCACCTGTCCGATCTGCATCTGGCACATGACGGGCTACGCTTTCCCGCATGGGCGCTGCTGAACAAGCGCATGACCAGCCAGTTCTCCTGGCGACACCGGCGCCGGTTCCTGCATGTCGATACCGTTCTGGACGCGCTCGTCACAGACCTCCGCGCGATGGCACCGGACGCAGTCGCCCTGACCGGGGACCTGACCAATCTGGGCCTCCCGGTCGAATGCCGGCGCGCGGCAGCCTGGGTAGCGGCCCGCCTGCCCCGGCAGACCGCGATCGTCCCCGGCAACCACGACATGCTGGTGCGCGCGCCATGGGGTGCCACGCTGGGGGTCTGGAAACCCTGGATGGCCGCCCGGCCAGACGATTTCCCCTTCGTCCGCCGTTGCGGCCCGGTCGCGCTGATCGGCGTCAATTCCGCCTGCCCCACCCCCTGGTTTTCCGCCGCCGGACGGATCGGCGCGACGCAGGCGGCCCGCCTGACCGAAATCCTGCACGAAACCGGCCGCGAAGGCGCCTTCCGCGTCGTCATGATCCACCATCCGCCGGTTCCCGGCATCGTCACCCGCCGCAAGGCGCTCCAGGATGCCGGACTGTTCGCAGCCGCCATCGCCCGCTCAGGCGCCGAACTGATCCTGCACGGCCACAGCCATCGCTCCGGCCTGTCGTCCCTGCCCGGCCCCACGGCGACGGTGCCGGTACTGGGCATTGCCTCGGCCTCGATGCTGGCGCCGGGCCAGGAACGCACGGCCGCGTGGCACCATATCCGCGTCACGGGCATTGAACGCGGCTATGCCGCCGAAATCCGCCGCCGCCTGACCGCACCGGGCCAGCCGGTTCGCGAACTGCCCCCCTGGCGCTTCGATGCCTATCGCCTCCCCTAGACGATGCTTGTATGAATTACCCGACAATGACGCGCGCGCCTTTCCCTTCCGCCTTGCTGCAAAGGATCACGCCGGGAACCCTGGACCGTTATCTGGTACGGCAGATGGCACCGCCCTTCCTGATCTCGCTGGCCGTGGTGATGACCGCGCTGCTGCTGGAACGGCTGCTGGTCCTCCTGAACGTGCTGGCGGCGGATGGCGGCACGCTCAAGGTCTTCGCCGGATTGCTGGCCGACCTGATCCCCCATTATCTGGGCCTGGCCCTGCCGGCGGCGATCTGCGTCAGCGTCTTCGCCGTCGTGCGGCGGATGAGCCAGAACAACGAGATCGACGCCCTGATGGCCAGCGGCGTCTCGCTGCTGCGCATCGCACGCCCCTTCATCCTCGTGGGTGCGGTCATGGGCCTGATGGGCTTCAGCCTCTATGGCTTCATCCAGCCCTATGCCCGCTACGATTTCCGGCAGGCGATGTATTTCGCCGCTCATGCGGGCTGGGCGCCCCACCTGCAAAGCGGCATGTTCGCCACCCCCTCCAGTACGCTGATGCTGACGGCGGACCGGGTCGAAGGCGCCGGCACCCACCTGCACCACGTCTTCATCCGCGACCGGAGCGAGGGGCTGGAACGCGACATTTCCGCCGAGAGCGGAACCTTGCGGATCGCCGACGACCGCACCTCGGTCCGGCTGGACCTGAAGCACGGCATCATCGTCACCGAGCGGGAGGGCGAAACACCGACGCTGGTGCTGTTCAACACCACCACCCGCCTGTTCAATACCGTCTCCCAGACCCACGCCTTCCGCCTTCGCGGCAATGACGAGCGGGAACTGACCCTGTTCGAACTGCTGCACGACCTGCACACCCGCGACCCGACGATCCGCCGCCCCCATCTGGTGGCCGAACTCCATTTCCGCCTCGCCCGCGCATTGGCCATTCCCTTCATCCCGATCCTCGCCTGCGCGCTGGCAGGCATGGCCAAACGCCAGCGACGCAATCTGGGCCTGGCCATCGCCGCCATCAGCCTGGTCGGCTTCGATCACGCGCTGCAACTGGGGCTGAGCCTCGTCGCCAGCCGCGCCATGTCACCCTGGCTGGTCATATGGGGGCCGTTCGTCCTGTTCTGCGGGTGCTGCGTCTGGCTGATCGCGCAACGCTCCGGATCGGCGGGGGCCGGCCCGCTCCGGCGGCGCCCCTTCGCGCGGCCGCGGCCCCGCCCGGCGGCCAGCCCGTCCTCATGAGCCCGCTTCCTCCATCGCCGACACGCCACGTCCTGCTCGGCTATCTCACCCGCGAACTGCTCGGGCGAATCCTGACGACGGCCGCGATCCTGCTGGCGCTGATGGAAGTCCTGGCGCTGCTGGAACAATTGACCCCGATCCTGGAGCGGCACCAGGGCGCACGCGGCATCGCCTATTACATGCTGCTGCACGCACCGCTGCTGGTGGGCGGCACCCTCCCGCTGGCGGTCCTGATCGGCTCTCTGGTCCTGCTGATACAGATGACGACCGGCAGCGAGATCGCGATCCTGCGCGCCGCCGGCCTGACCACCCCCGGCCTGACCCGCCTGATGCTGCCGGCGATCCTCGCGCTCGGCGTTGCCGGCGCCGTGGTCGACGACCAGATCACCCCGCGCACCGAACGGGCGCTGGCAAGCTGGTGGAACCGCACCGACCCCCATCCCGAATCCGGGCGCGGCTTCTGGTTCCGCTCAGGCATGACGCTGGCGGATATCGGCTATGTCGCGCAAGGCGGCACGACCGTCGTCCACGCCGACCTGTATCAGCGCGACCCGAACGGCCGGCTGCTCCGCACCGTTCACCTGAACACGCTTCGCTATGCGCACGGCACCTGGACCGACGACGGCGGCCGCAGCCTGGAGCCGACGGGGGCGACCGTCCGCACGGCCACGCTACCCCCGGCACCGGCTCAGGACCACGGCTGGCCGGCCGGGCTGCGCCCCACGGACATGATCCGGCTGTCGATGGACACGCCCCCGCTTTCCGTCGCCACCATCACCGCGATCCTGCGCGGGCACGCACCCGCGACCCAGCCGGCGGCGGCCCTGCGCACCGCGCTGCTGGCACGGCTGTTCACCCCCTTCAGCTTTGCGGTAATGCTGTTATTGGCCCTGCCGGTGGTCTATATCCCACCACGAAGCGGAACGCGGAGCTGGCTGCCGGTCTGGTGCCTGGGCGCCGGCCTGCTGTTCGTGGTCTTCCAGGGCATGCTGCGGGCACTGGGCAATGCCGGCACGCTACCCGCCCCGGCGGCGACGCTACCCGGCATCGTCATCTTTGCGCTCGCCGTCTGTGCCCTGGTGTTGAGGATTGAAGAGAGATGATCGGCACGACCCTACACAACACGTCTCTGCGCACCGGTCGGAGCTTCGACCTGGGGAAGATGAATCTCCGCCAGTTGTGGATCGCCTACCTGACCTATCCGACGATCCTGCTCTACATCGTTCTGGCCGTGATCAGCTTCGTCGTCCTGGCGCGGAATTTCCCCGGCATCGGCCCGACCCTCATCGCCGCCGGCGCCGTCATCGCGGTCTATCCGCTGGCGTGGTACATGATCCATCGCTTCATCCTGCACGGCCGCTTCCTCTACCGGATGAAGTGGACGGCAACGCTGTGGAAGCGCATCCATTTCGACCATCATCAGGACCCGCACCTGCTGGACGTACTGTTCGGCTCGCCGCTGAACACGATCCCCACCATCGCCATCATCACCCTGCCGATCGGCTACCTGATCGGCAATGTCGGCGGTGCCGCGGCGGCCATGGGCACCGGGCTGGTCATCACCTGCATCTACGAATTCTTCCACTGCATCCAGCACCTCAACTACAAGCCGCGGATGCGCTGGATCCAGAAGATGAAGCAGCGCCACGTCCTGCATCATTTCCATGATGAGGACGGCAATTACGGCATCACCAGCTTCGTTGTCGACCGCGCCTTCGGCACCTATTACGCCGACGCCCGCGCGCGGACGCGCAGCCCGCATGTCTTCAACCTGGGCTACGATCTGGAAGAAGCCAACCGCTACCCCTGGGTGATGGAACAGACCGGCGCCCCGCCGCGCGACCGGCCCGACGGCGCGACCTCGCGAAACGCGGCGTGACCTCCACCCAACCCGCGCCCGGCCCGCTGACCGTCCTGGTCCTGGCCGGCACCCGCGCGGGCACGGCGGACCCGATGGCCACCGCCGCCAACGTCTCGCACAAGGCGATCCTGCCCGTGGCCGGCCGGCCGATGATCGCGCGCGTGCTCGACGCGCTCGCCGCCTGCCCCCGCATCGGCCGCATCGTCATCAATATCGAAACCCCCGGCATTCTGGAGGGGCTGGAACTCGACCATCCGGTGGATTTCCTGCCGCCGGCCGCCGGCCCCAGCGCCAGCGTGATGGCGGCCCTGCGCACGCTCGGCACCCCCCTGCTGGTCACCACCGCCGACCATGCCCTGCTCCGCCCGGAATGGATCGAAACCTTCCTCGATTCCGTCGATGCGCACTGCGACATGGCCGCGGCCGTCGCGATGGAGGCCGACATCACGCGCGATGTCCCCGGCACGAAACGCACGATGATCCGCCTGGCCGACGGCGCCTTTTCCGGCTGCAACCTGTTCCTGTTCCGCACGCCCGCCTCGATCGGCGTCGTGGAACTGTGGCAGCGGATCGAGCAGGAGCGCAAACGACCGATCCGCATGGCGCGCCTGCTGGGGGTTGGAACCTTGCTGCGCTACATAACCGGCGGCCTCACCCGCTCCGCCCTGTGCGCGCGGGTGGGCAGCCTGAGCCAGGCGTCGGTCAAGCTGGTCTCCCTGCCCGACGGCCGCGCCGCCGTGGATGTCGACAAGCCCGCCGACCTGCTCCTGGTCGAATCCCTGCTCCGGAATCCCGCCGCCGCCTGACCCCATGCGCATCGCCTATATCATCAACTCCCTGGAGGGCGGCGGCGCGGCCTTCCCCGTGCCCGACATCGCCGATGTCCTCCGCCGCACCGGGCACGAAGTCGCCGTCTTCGCGCTGCAACGCCGCGACGGCCGCGCCTTGCCGACGTTGCAGGCAGCCGGCCTGCCGGTCGCACTCTGTCCCGCCGGGCGGCGCGACCACCTGATCGCCCTGCGCTGGCTGAACCACCAGATCGCCCAATGGCCCCCCGACCTGATCTGGACCTCCCTCACCAGGGCGACGGTGATGGGCCAGATCGTCGGGCTGCGGCGCCGTATCCCGGTCGTAAGCTGGCAGCATTCCGCCGGATTGAGCCCCGCCAACACCCGCCTCCTGCGCGGCACCCGCCGCCTGAGCCGGATGTGGGTCGCCGACTCCACCTGCGTGCTGGATTTCATGCGCGACCGGCTGCACATCCCGGCCGACCGCGCCGCCTTGTGGCCGATCTTCCGCGCCGATCCAACCTGCCCGACCGCCCGCCCATGGCAGGCGGGCGAGATCGTGCGGATCGGCTCGCTAGGGCGCCTGCACCCGGTCAAGGGCTATGATATCCTGTGCCACGCCCTGGCGCTGCTGAAGACCAACCCGTCGCTCCCGCCCTTTACGGTCACCATTGCCGGAGAAGGCGACGCCCGCCCCCACATCGAGAGCCTGATCCGCGAACACGGCCTGACCACGCTGCATCTGGCAGGCTTCACCAGCGCGGTGCCGGACTTCCTCGCCACCCAGCACGGCTACGTCCAGCCCTCGCGGCATGAAGGATTGTGCATCGGCGTGCATCAGGCCATGCAGGCCGGACTGGCGCCGGTCGCCTCGGCCGTCGGCGAAATCCGCCACACGGTGCAGGACGGCATCTCCGGCCTGCTGGTGCCACCTCTCGACCCCGCAGCGTTGGCCCACGCGCTGGCCAGCATGCTGCGCCACCCCCATTCACTCGCCACCATGGGCCACGCCGCGCGCACCCGCGTGCAGGACCTGTTCGCCCCCGAACGGTTCGACGCCGCCGGCCTGGCCATCCTGGAGCGTATCGCCGTACCGCCACGCGGCTGAGCGCGTTCTACCCGCCCGCGCCCCTCCCGACCATGCGCCGGCCAAGACGGTCCAGCTCGATCGCAATCCGGCGCGGAGACCGGCTGATCCGCTTGGCATCCACCAGCGTCACCTCCCCGGCCGCAGACAAAGTGTGCAACCCGTCGGTATAGGGCGCCCACTCCGACGCCGCGACGATCGGGGCTCCAGCCTGGGCGGCGAAATGCGTCGTCGCCAGATCGGTCACCGTCAGCGGCACGATCGCCCCGCCATACGTGCCTGTGCAATCCTGGGTCGGCAGAATGACCCGCCCATCGACCAGCAGCGGCGTGCCCCCCGGCCGCGCACTGCGACGATCCCGCCGGACCGGATTACCGGGATGCGGATGCCACGGTCCCCGCAGCCTGTCCGCCCAGGCCACATGCAGCAGGCTCTGCCTGTCCTCGCCCGACCCGCCGGAGGGGCTGTAGAACATCCACCACCGGCCATCGATGTGCACCGGCGAAGCGTCGATCGCCGCTTCGGGAAAGACGAACTCCGGAACCCTTTCCCAGCGATCGGGAAAGGAGACCGCGCGATACAGCGTCAGCCGGCCAGAGCGATAGGCTTCGGGCAGCAGATAGATCTCGTCTCCCTCGGCGATCACCACCGGGTAGGACAGATGCCACGGCTCGGACAACACGGGCCGGACCTCCAGAAGCCGCATACCGCGATCGAAGACGAAAACATCGATCCGACCGATCCGGACCCGGTAATCATAAGCCTCGACGAACAGGTAAAGCCGATCATCCCGCCACAACCCGAACGGATCGGCGAGAAAACGGAACGGCCCCGGATCAGGCAACCAGGTCACCGGCAACCCGGCGACATCGCCATGCGTCAGGATCTCGGACATCGGGCAGGACAGAATACCCGTCCGCCAGATATCGGTGCGCAGGAGGCCCATGCCCGCTCCCATGCTGCAATGCCGCCCCGGTGGCGGCCTCCCAGCGGTCTATCCCATCAGGCCCGGTTCGCAAACCGCGCCGGTCGTGACGCGCCGCCCCACCCGTGGCATGGTGCCCCCGATGCCCATCGACCCCGTACAGAACCAGATCGCCATCCGTCGCGCGGTCAATCATCTCTGCGGCCAGATGGGCTGGGCGGCGCTGAACGAACTGGTCCTGCCGGACGGCCGCCGCGCGGATGTCATGGCCCTGCGGCCGGACAACGGATTCGTGTGTATCGAGATCAAATCCGGCCCGCGCGATTTTCTCACCGACCAGAAATGGACCTGCTACCACGATTGGTGCGACCAGCTTTTCTTCGCCGTCGATCGCACGTTTCCCCTCTCCCTGCTGCCCGAGGCGACCGGGATCATGGTCGCGGACACCGATACGGTGCCCGCCGGCCTGAACGTGATCGCCGAAGCCGCCATCCTGCGCTCTCCCGTCCCGACCGCCCTGGCCGCCGCCCGCCGGCGCAAGCTGACATGGCTGTTCGCCACCCAGGCGGCCGGACGGCTGGCCCGCCTGGACGACCCCGCCATCACGACCGCCCTGCGCACAGCCCGCCGGGTCGAATGATGCCATTTCCTTCTCCCCCACGCTGAAAGGTTCCCCGATGTCCGATGCCGCCATCCTGTGCCGTTTCGAGGCCGCGCGCTCCATCGTCCGTGACGCGGCCGACCTGGCCATGGCGATGCGCCCGCCGCCGGGCGGCCCGTCGGGCAAGCAGAAAAGCGCCCAGGACTGGCTGACCGAAGCCGACGGCGCGGTCGAGGCCCTGATCTCCGAACGGATCGGCGCCCTGTTCCCCGAGGACGGCTTCCAGGGCGAGGAAGAAGGGCGCACCCGCACCGGGCGCCTGCGCTGGGTGGTCGACCCTATTGACGGCACGTCGAACTACGCGCGCGGCCGGTCGCGCTGGTGCGTCTCGCTGGGCCTGATGGATGGCGACCAGCCGGTCGCCGGCATCATCCAGGCCCCGGCTCTGCACGAGACCTACACCGCCGTGCGCGGCCACGGCGCCTTCCTCAACGGCCGGCCGATCAAGGCCTCGCCGGTCACCGACACCCGATCCGCGATGGTCGAAATGGGCTGGAGCAACAAGGTGCCCGACGGCATCTACGCGGCAAAAATGGCCGCGATCCTGGAACTGGGCGCCATGCCCCGTTCCGGTGGCTCCGGCGCGCTGGCCCTGGCCGATGTCGCGTGCGGCCGGCTGGACGGCTACCTGGAAATGGTCATCAATCTGTGGGACGTCGCGGCCGCGCTGGTGCTGCTGGAGGAAACCGGGGCCAGGTTCTCCCCCTTCCTGCGCGACGGCGGACTCGATCGCGGCATCACCCTGCTTGCGACGGCACCGGGAATCGCCACCGATCTGTCGGTGGCGCTCGCAGTACCGCTAGACTGAGCGGCTGCCACCAGCCATGGTTACGCCATAAAAATCCGGCAGGAGACAAGGCGCGGGCCGGAATGCCGGCCACACGCCCACTCCTGCTTCACGGTCGCGTAGCCAGGCGTTTCCGGCCGCGCGACAGCGATACGATCTGCTCGGCATTCTGCGGCACGGACGGTCCGAAGGTCGCGCGATGCCGAAAATTATGGAGCATGCCCTTGCGAGACGGTCTTTCCCGCACAACCCTGGCCCTGACGGTCATTGCGCTGGCGCTGCCGGCGGCGCCGGCCCTGGCTGCGGGCGAACGGCAGCAGACCCTGGTGGACCGCGCCACCCTGACCGTGCGCGAGATGTTCAGCGGCGCCCGCCCGGACAGCAAGATCACCCGTTACATGAGCCAGGCGCGCGCGGTCATGGTCTGCCCATCCATCTTCCGTATGTCGATCGGCTTCGGCGGCGCGGGCGGCGGCTGCGTTCTGCTCTCGCGCGACGCGCGCGGTTCCTGGTCCGATCCGGCCTTCTACACGCTCAGCTCGGCCAATGTGGGAATCCAGCTCGGCATGCAGGATTCCCAGATGATGTTCTTCGTCATGACCGATCGCGGGCTGCAAGCATTGCTGGACAGCCAGTTCCAGTTCGGCGCCAATGCCTCCGCCTCCTTCGCGACCATGGGCTCCGGCATCGAGAGCGGCACGGCCGGCCAGCGCAATACCGACATCATGGCGTTGCAGAAATCCGAGGGCCTGTTCGCCGGTGCCGCGCTGGGCGGCTCGAAACTGACGGTCAACAGCGGCGCGAACCGCGCCTACTACAACCAGATCGTCGGCCCCGAGGACATCGTCATCTCGATGCGGGTCAACAATCCCGGCGCCGACCCCCTGCGCGCCGCCTTGAGCGAAGTCCAGGCCCAGGCCATGGCCGGCGCACCCGCGGCAACCTCGCCCGCCTACGCCCAGCCCGGTTCCGGCGCCGAACCCTCACAGGTCGCGGTCCCCTCGTCCGGCCCGGTCAGCAGCCAGCCCCTCGCTCCCCCGTGACAGCCTGACCGTACGCGGTCAGACTCACTTGCCCGGTGGCGGGGGGGCCCGCCCGGCCCCGGCCTTGGGGGTTTTGGTCGGCCGACATGCGGGCAACGCGGGGCCGCCCCGGGCCTCGGGGGCGCAATAAAGCGCGGGGG
>NZ_JBDNXE010000091.1:0-17305 GCF_047721585.1 Gluconacetobacter sp. | reverse complement strand
CAATCCATTCTCATCCTGATTGACGCGCTCTCTCACCCAGATTGTCGCGCTACACCTGAGCGTTCTGCCAGACGGCGATCTCTCTCTTCTGGATCAGGCCGATACCGTCGTCATTCCCGGCTGGCGCGGTCCGGACGCCCCCGTACCCGATGATCTCGCGGCGGCTCTGCGGGCAGCCCATATGCGTGGCGCACGGCTCGTCTCGATCTGTTCGGGCGCTTTTGTCCTTGCCGCCACCGGCCTGCTCGACGGGCGTCGTGCCACGACACACTGGCACCACACGGATGTTCTGGCGCGAACCTATCCAGAGATCAGGGTCGAACCTGATGTGCTGTACACGGAGGACGAACGGCTCCTTACGTCTGCCGGGAGTGCTGCGGGCCTCGACCTCTGCCTGCATGTGGTCAGGCAGGATTTCGGTGCCCGGATCGCCAATCAGGTGGCCCGCCGGCTGGTCATTCCCGCTCACCGGGACGGCGGTCAGGCACAGTTTATCCCACGTCCGGTGGCGAAGCATGCGGGGCGCCGCCTCGCAACGATGCTCGATATGATTCGCGGACGCCTGCACGAGCACTGGCCGGTCGAACGGATGGCGTCCGAGGCGGGAATGAGCCCGCGCGGTCTGCATCGCCATGTGTGCGACGCCACAGGTCTGACGCCGCTGAACTGGCTGCTCAACGAGCGCGTCGCGCGGGCGCGGGAACTGTTGGAAGAAACGCGATTGCCAGTAGCGGAAATCGCGCATGTGACCGGGTTCGGATCGGAGGCCGGGTTCCGCAAACAGTTTCGACGCATCACTGGTTTGACCGCGAGCGACTATCGCAGAAGGTTCGATGCGACGGAGTGAGCGAGAGCGAAGAAAAGGATTTTCCCAATTCGACCGCCTGGAATGGCCTGCGATATGCATGGAGGGGGCGAAAGCCACCAAAAACAGGCAGCACAGGCTTCAGGTTGGTGGCCGATCGCAAGGCGCCGGACAGCATTCCACCGAAGCGTGGCGGGTATCCTGCGCGCGATCGAGGACGGGATGTATGGAGCCTGCGATGAAGGCGCGAATGCAGGAGCCTTGGCCCAGGAAGGCCGGGATCGCCGCCCACATGGCCGACAATCCCGACGGACTTGCCGCGCGTGCCCCCCAAACCTCTCGGACCGCTACCGGCTCAAGGCGCCCCGGCTGGCGGAAGCAATCCGCGCGCCGACCGGGGGCATTGTGCCGACGCCTGCTCTCACCGGGGCCAGTGTCCCCCCTGTGCTGCGAACTGACAGCGATCTTCGATCTGGCGAACGGCGGCGCAGCCCATCGTACCAAAGGCGGGAGCAGCACAAAGCCGGAAGGTTCCGCCCTTATGACAAGGGCTTATGCCCCCACCACCCGTCACCCCCGCAGGTCGAGCACCTTGCGTCCCTGCACGTTGCCCGCCTCCAGATCGGCGAAGATCGCGTTGATATTCTCCAGCCGGTCGGGCTCGATGACGGTCTTGACCTTGCCGTCGGCGAAGAACGACAGCGCCTCGATCATGTCCAGCCGCGTGCCGACGATCGACCCCCGCACCGTGGTCCCTGCCATCACCATGTCGAAGATAGAAATCGGGAATTCCCCCGGCGGCAGGCCATTCAGCACGATCGTCCCGCCGCGCCGGGCAAAGCCCATCGCCTGCGCGAAGGCGGTGCGCGAAACCGCCGTCACCAGCGTGCCATGCGCCCCGCCCACCTGCGACTGGATATAGGGCGCGGGATCGACCGACCGCGCATTCACGGTCAGCGCCGCCCCCAGCACCTTGGCGGTCTGCAATTTCTCGTCGTCGATATCGATCGCGATCACGTTCAGTCCCATGGCCACGCCATACTGCACCGCCATCTGGCCCAACCCGCCCACGCCCGAAACGGCGACCCACTGGCCCGGACGGGTCTCCGTCATCTTCAGGCCCTTATAGACCGTCAGCCCCGCGCACAGCACCGGCGCAACCTGCATCGGGTCGATATTCTTCGGCAGATGAGCCACGTAATTCGGATCGGCCACCACATATTCGGCGAAACATCCGTTGACGGTGTAGCCCGTATCGTCCTGCGTCGGGCACAGCGTCTCCCACCCGCCCAGGCAATGTTCGCAATGGCCGCACGCCGAATACAGCCACGGCACGCCCACCACGTCGCCCTGCTTCACCCATTTGACGGCGCTTCCCACAGCCACCACATGCCCCACACCCTCATGTCCCGGCACGAAAGGCGGCTTCGGCTTCACCGGCCAGTCCCCACGGGCGGCATGCAGGTCGGTGTGGCACACGCCGCACGCATCCAGCCGCACCAGGATCTGGTCGGCACGGATCGTCGGAATATCCAGTTCCTCGATCGTCAGCGGCTTGCCGAATTCACGGACGACGGCGGCCTTCATCTTTCCGGTCATGCTCGTTCCTCACAATGCAGGGGTGGCGCACCGAGGGCGCGACGCAGGAGATATTAGCCCGTCTGCCCGCAGCGGACCCTGATCTACGTCAAGCCCCGACGCACCCGGCATCATCAAGAATTCACACTCTTCCGCTCCCGTTCCATGATGGCCAAGGCCGGAACGACGCCCTATAGAACGAAGGCCGACCGCCGGGGCCGCCGCCGGAACGGCGATGGCCCGGAGATGATCGTCCCGCACGATCGGTCCGCTCCGGGGCCGCAGAACCGCAAACCGCAGGATACGCGCCCGGCATGATCTCTTCCCGCCCCGTTCGCCTCGCCAGCGCCCTCGTGGCCCTGCTGGCCACCACCCCCGCCCTGGCCGCTCCTGCCCCGAATACGCTGGCGACAAAGCCCGAAACGGCAACGCCGATCAAGCATCTGATCGTCGTCTATGACGAGAACGTCTCGTTCGACCATTATTTCGCCACCTATCCGCAGGCCGCCAACCCGCCCGGCGAACCCGCCTTCACGGCCCGGCCCGGCACCCCGCCGGCCAATACGCTGGTCACGGCGGGGCTGCTGACCAGCAACCCCAACGCCGGTCCCGCCAACGGCGCCGACGCCAGCCTGCCGTTCCGCCTCGACCGCACCCAGGCCGCCACCGCCGACCAGAACCACGCCTATACGGCCGAGCAGATGGCCTATCATGGCGGCAAGGCCGACCTGTTCCCCCTCCATACCGGGCGCGGCACCCCCGGCGGCGTGGGCGCGTTTGGCACGCGCGGCCAGGTGATGGGCTATTTCGACGGCAACACCGTCACCGCCCTGTGGCAGTACGCCCAGCATTTCGCCATGAGCGACGCCACCTACACCGACACCTACGGCCCCTCCACGCCGGGCGCGCTGGAAGTCGTCGCGGGCCAGACCAACGGCATGCTGATCGTCCGGACGACGCAGAAGCCCGCCACCAAACACGCCGCAACGCCCTATATCGCCGATGGCCAGGGCGGCTGGACCATGATCAACGACATCGACCCGGCCTATGATGTCTGCTCGGTTCCCGGCAATCAGGTCACCATGCGCGGCCGCAATGTCGGCGACCTGCTGAACCAGGCCGGCATCACCTGGGGCGGCTTCATGGGCGGGTTCGCGCTGGACATCCGCAACCCCAACGGCACCACCGGCTGCGCCCGTTCCACGCCCTCTCCCGTGGTCGGCCAGACGATCACCGACTACATCCCCCATCACAACTGGTTCCAGTACTATCCCAGCACCGCCAACCCCACCCACGCCCGCCCCAGTTCGGTCGCCGCGATCGGCCACACCTTCGCGGCGGACGGCGTCACGCGCGATCCGGCCAACCACGAATACGACCTGCGCGATTTCGCCACCGTCCTGCGCGCCGGCACCCTGCCCGCCGTCTCGTTCATCAAGCTCCTCGGCTATCAGGACGGCCACGCCGGCTATTCCGACCCGCTGGACGAACAGCAGGGCCTGGTCGAAGTCCTGAACATGGTGCAGCAGCGGCAGGAATGGCGCGACACCGCCGTCATCATCGCCTGGGACGATTCCGATGGCTGGTACGACCACGCCTTCGTCCCCCCCACCCGCTCCTCCAGCGACCCCGAGGCCGACCAACTGGACGGCCCCGGCCGCTGCGGTGGCAGCGCCCCCCGCCCCATGGGCGTCGATGGCCGGCCCGTCAACGGCCGCTGCGGCCCCGGCACCCGCATCCCGCTGCTGGTCGTCTCCCCGTGGGCGAAGACCAACCATATCAGCCACGTCCTGCTGACCCAGAGTTCGATCACCCGCTTCATCGAAGACAACTGGCTGCACGGCACACGCCTGGGCGGCGGCTCCTTCGACGCCGACGCCGCCGACCTGCGCGACCTGTTCGATTTCACCCAGCCGCCCCGGATGGGCCGTCTGCTGCTGGACCCTAAGACCGGCGAACCGCGCTCCGCGATTGCTCGTTAGGCATCGCAAGCCACGCAGGGCGCTGCCCTGCACCCGGAAGGGGACAGTCGTCCCCTTCACCCCTCGGGGTTATGAGATATCGACAATTTCGAGATCTATCTCGACATATTCAATGTTTTTTAGAACATTCCTTTTCCTTGCACTTCTGGCCTTACCGGCTCTCGCCGCCGGCGCGCCCCCGGCCGCCTGCCTGCCGACGCCCGATGGCGGCAATCCCTGCCCCGTCGCGCTGCATCGCCCGGCCGCCGCCCCCCTCTCGGCAATGGCGCAGGTCGGGCGCAGCCTGTTTCACGACCCCGCCCTGTCCGGATCGGGTCGGCAGTCCTGCGCCTCCTGCCATGACCCCGCGCATCATTACGCCCCGGCAGGCCCGGCCGCCGTCGCCCTGGGCGGCACCGACCTGACGCGGGACGGGCTGCGCGCGGTCCCGACCCTCACCTATCTGGAAACCCGCCCCAATTTCAGCATCGGCCCCGACAATGCCGAAACCGAAACCGCCACCACCCCCTCCGCCACGGCCATCGGTCCGCACGGCGCCAAGACCGCGCAGAACAACGCCGCGTCCGCCGTCAACATGGTCCCGCAAGGCGGCCTGTTCTGGGACGGCCGCGCCGACACCCTGCAACAGCAAGCCAACGGCCCCCTCTTCAACCCCGACGAAATGGCCTCCAGCCGCGCCATCGTCCTGGCCCGGCTGAAACACGGTCCCTACGCCCCGATGCTCCGCCGCCTGGGCGGCCCCGCCGTCGCCAGTTCGGACAATCTGCTGCTGTCCGAAGCCCTGTTCGCCATCGCGCGCTACCAGATCGAAGACCCGGCCTTCCACCCCTACGCCAGCCCATATGACGACTGGCTGGAAGGCCGGCTGCGCATGACGCCGGCCCAGCACCGGGGCTACCTGCTGTTCAACGACCCGGCAAAAGGCAATTGCGCCGCCTGCCACCCCGACCGCCCCAAACCCGACGGCACGCCCCCGCTGCTGACCGACCATCAGTTCGAGGCCCTCGGCGTCCCGCGCAACCGCACGCTGTCCGCCAACCGCAACCCCGCCTTTTACGATCTGGGACTATGCGGCCCGGTCCGCACCGACATGGCAACCCGTGCCGACATGTGCGGCCTGTTCGTCACGCCAACCCTGCGCAACACCGCCGCCCGCCACGCCTTCTTCCATAACGGCATCTACCACACGCTCAATGAGGTGCTGGATTTCTACGTCCTGCGCGATGTCGCCCCCGAGCGGATCTACCCCAAGGACGCCAACGGCCAGGTCCTGCGCCAGGACGACCTGCCGCCCGCCTACCGCACCAACCTCGACATCACGGACGCCCCCTTCGACCGCCACCCAGGCGACGCCCCGGCCCTGACCCCACGCGAACGGCAGGACATCATCGCCTTCCTGCGCATGCTGACCGACCGGCCGACACACTGATCCGTCCACCGAGACCCATCTGTCACGGATACGTGTGTTATTCTATCGTTCGCCCCCTCGACCCACGAACAGAGAGACCACCCATGAGTCCGATCACCCGCCTGCAACCCGAAACCCGCCTGTGCGGCGCGACGATCCATAACGGGCTGGTCTATCTGGCCGGCCAGGTCACCGATGATTCGTCGCTGGATATCGAAGGGCAGATGGCCGACATCCTGCGTCAGGTCGACGCCCTGCTGGCCGAAGCAGGCACCGACAAGAGCCGCCTGCTCTCGGTCCAGCTCTTCCTGGCCAACATGGACGATCTGGACGCCATGAACCGCGCCTGGGACCAATGGCTGGATCGCGGCAACAAACCGGCCCGCGCCACCGTCGAGGCCCGACTGGCCGACCCGGCCTGGCGCGTCGAACTGACCGGCATCGCGGCATTGCCCTGAAGACCAGGGGGCTCAGCCCCTTGACCCCGGCAAAGGCCGGCGGCCTGTGCAAACCGGTTCGTTTATTCAGTCAATTGTAACGGCGGGGCTGAACGCCCCGCCTTGGCATCAATCAGTCGACGCGCTGGACCCAGCCATAGGGGTCCGGGCGCTGGCCGCGCTGAATGCCGATCAGCGCCTCGCGAAGCCCCTCCGTCACCGGATCGGCCCCATTCCCCGCACCGATCACGATCTCGCCCCGATGCCCACGGAAACGGCCGATCGACGTCACCACAGCCGCCGTACCGCAGGCAAAGGCTTCCTTCAGGCGCCCGCTGGCCGCGTCTTCATAGCACTGGTCGATGCTGTAGCGTTCCTCGCGCACCGTCAGCCCCTTGTCGCGCGCCAGCGTCAGCAGCGCATCGCGGGTAATGCCGGGCAGGATCGTCCCCCCCAGCGGCGGCGTGACCAGCGTGCCGTCATCCATCACGAAGAAGATGTTCATGCCGCCCATTTCCTCGATCCACCGATGTTCGGCGGCGTCCAGGAACAGCACCTGATCGCACTTCTGGTTCTTCGCCTCGCGCTGGGCCAGCAGGCTGGCGGCGTAATTGCCACCGCACTTGGCCGCACCGGTCCCACCGGGGGCGGCGCGGGTATAATCCTCCGACACCCACACCGACACGGCGCCACCGCTGAAATACGCCCCGACAGGCGATGCGATGACGATGAACAGATATTCCGAGGACGGCTTCACCCCAAGGAACGCCTCGTTGGCGATCATGAACGGCCGCAGATACAGGCTGGCGCTCTCCCCCGACGGAATCCAGTCGCGATCCGTCTTCACCAGCTCGCGCACCGCCTCCAGGAACAGCGCCTCGGGCACGTCCGCCATGGCCATGCGCTCGGCCGACTGGCGGAAACGCCGGGCATTGGCATCCGGGCGGAACATCACCACGCCACCATCGGCGGCGCGATACGCCTTCATGCCCTCGAAGATTTCCTGCGCATAATGCAGCACGGCCGCAGCAGGATCGAGCGCGATCGGCGCCCGCGCCTCGATCGTCGGATTATGCCAGCCCTGCCCTTCCTTGTAGCGGACGACCGCCATGTGGTCGGTAAAGACGCGCCCGAACCCCGGATTGGCCAGCAATTCCGTACGCTGCGCGACCGATACCGGCGCGGGGTGCGGAATATGCGTGAAACGGAATTGATCGGCGCTATCCATGATCCTGCTCTCTCACGACGAAACGGCGCGTGCCGCATGCACGACGCAACAGGCACGCACCCCACGGCACGTCCCGACCGGTCAGAGTCCCCAGATCACGCGGCACGTCAAGCCCGCGCCGCCGCGCATCAGGCCGGCAGACGGTTACAACAGCGTCGCCGCCACATGCCGCCCGATCCCCGCGAAGAGCGCCGCAAACTGCGCATCATCCGGCGCACCCCCGCGCGTATAGACAACCATGACGATCGGCCCGCCCACCCCAGGCCACGCAATCGCAATGTCGCCGGCGGCGTCCTTGCCATTATTCCCCGTCTTGTCGCCCACGACCCACTGGCCCGGCAGGCCCGCGCGCAGGCGGTTCTTTCCGGTCTGGCAATCGACCAGCCAGGTCTTCAGCATCGCCCGCGCCCCCTCGGAGAGCACATCCCCCAGCACAAGCTGTCGCGCGATTCCCGCCATCGCCAACGGCGTCGTCGTATTCCGCACCCCGCCCAAGGGCGTGCGATTGAGAAAAGGCTCGACATCGTCAAGGCGGGTCACATCATCGCCGATCGACCGCCAGAACCGCGTCAACGCGGCGGGACCACCGATCCGCGTCAGAAGTTTGTTGGCACAGACATTGTCGCTGAATTCGACAGCCCCCGCGCACATCTCGCGCACCGACATCGCGCCCCGGCCCAGATTCTCTTTCGCGACAGGCGCATACATCCCCCCGATGTCGGCGGCCGTAAACGCGATCACCTCGTCCAGATCCGCGTCCCCCCGATCGACGCGCGCCAGCACGCATGCGGCCAGCGAGGCTTTGAACGTGCTGCACATCACGAACCGTTCGCTCTGCCGCCAGGCAAAACGCTTTCCGCTGGCAATATTCAGGGCAAAAACGCCAACCCGCCCGCCCGTCGCGCGTTCATAGGCCGCGATCGCGCCCTCCGCCGGCGCCCGCGCGCACGCCGGGGACACAAGCAGGACCGGAACAGATCGAAGCAAATCGCGACGCCGCATGCGCATCATCTCCATCGCAGCAAGATCAGATCAATACACCCACGCCATGCCCGCACGGCACGACCTATCGCAGCGCAAATCCCAGCGCAGCCAGCGCCTCACGCAACCGGTCGCGGCCATTCAGCGATTGCGGGCCGGCCACGCGCCGCACCATGGCATCCGACCACGCACGCGGCGCCAGCCCCTGCTCGCGCTGAAAGGCTTCGTCGATACCGTCATACCGACCGACCGCCGCGTCCTCGCCCGACACATCGTAGCACTCGCGATGCAGCACGACCGCCTGCGGCAGGCGCGGCTTGATCGCGGCGGGCCGCGCCGTATCCGGATACCCCACACACATGCCGAAAACCGCCATGCAGCGATCCGGCAGCCGCAGTTCGCGCGCCACCTGTTCCGGGTGATTGCGCAGGCCGCCGATATAAACGATCCCCAGCCCCTGCGCCTCGAAGAAAGCGGCCGCGTTCTGCGCCGCAAGCGCCGCATCGACGACCCCGACCAGAAAGGTCTCCAGATAATCCAGCCCCTCGGTGGCGTGCGACAGCCTCGCCCCCAGCCGCGCCAGTCGGGAGAGATCGACCAGCCACGCCAGAAACAGCGGCGCCTGACGGATATGCGCCTGCCCACCGGCCAGTTCCGACAGGCGGGCGCGCCGCTCGGCATCCTCGACCGCCACCACGCTCCACACCTGAAGGTTCGAGGACGTCGAGGCCGACTGGCCAGCCGCCATCGCCCCTTCCAGCACGCCCTCGGGCAACGGATCGGGCCGATAGGCCCGCACCGAGCGATGCGCCATCAGATGCCGCAGCATCGCCTCGTCCGGCAAAGCCCCCGGCGCGACGCCCTCGCGATAGCGCGCCGCCCACAGCGCCGCCAGACTGCCGGCCTCAAAGGCCGCCGTGTCAGACATAATCTCGGATCGTCACGAAACGGGTGTCCAGATAGGCATCCAGCGCCTCGCTGCCGCCTTCCGAGCCATAACCGGAATCGCCGATCCCGCCGAACGGCACCTCCGGCAGCGCCAGCCCCAGATGGTTCACCGTCAGCATCCCGGCCCGCACCTCGTCGCGCAGGCGGGCGGCCGTGGGGGCCGCGCCGGTAAAACCATAGGCCGCCAGCCCGTATGGCAGGCGATTGGCCTCGGTCAGCGCCTCGTCCAGCGTATCGAACGGATTCATCAGCGCCACCGGGCCGAACGGCTCCTCATTCATGATCCGCATGTCGGTATTCAGGTCGGTCAGCACCGTCGGCGCGAAGAAATAACCGGCATTGCCGATCCGCTGACCACCGGTCACGATCGTCGCCCCCTTGCCGGTCGCATCGCCGATCAGGGCTTCCATCGCCTCCACGCGCCGGACATTGGCCAGCGGCCCCATTTTCGTATCGGGCAGCAGCCCGTCACCCACGCGGATCTCCCTGGCCACCGCCGCGAACCGCTCCACGAACCGGCCGAAGACCGGACGCTCCACAAGGAAACGGGTCGGCGAGACGCAAACCTGCCCGGCATTGCGAAATTTCGCCGCCGCCAGCGTCGCCGCCGCATGGTCGATATCGGCATCGGCACAGATGATGGCCGGCCCATGCCCGCCCAGTTCCATCGTCGCCCGCTTCATGTGCGACCCGGCCAGCGCGGCCAGCATCTTGCCCACGACGGTCGAGCCGGTAAACGTCACCTTGCGGATCGCCGGATGCGCGATCAGCGTCTCCGAGATTTCGGACGGCGTGCCATAGACCAGCCCGATCACCCCCGCCGGCACCCCGGCATCGGCAAAGGCGCGGATCAGCGCGGCCGGCGAAGCCGGCGTTTCCTCCGCCGCCTTGACGATGATCGAACAGCCGGTCGCCAGCGCCGCGCCGACCTTGCGCACCACCTGGTTGACCGGGAAATTCCACGGCGAGAACGCCGCCACCGGCCCCACCGGGCTGCGGATCACCGTCTGGCTCACCCCCACCGCGCGCGACGGGATCAGCCGCCCATAGGCCCGGCGCCCTTCCTCGGCCAGCCAGTCGATCGTATCCGCCGCTCCCAGCAATTCCGTCCGCGCCTCGGCCAGCGGCTTGCCCTGCTCCTGGGTCAGGACCGGCGCAACGTCATCGACCCGCGCCCGCAGCAGCGTCGCCGCCTGCCGCATGATCCGGTAGCGTTCGAACACCGACATGCGGCTCCACACCGCAAAGCCCCGTTCGGCGGCCGCCACGGCGGCGGCCAGATCAGGCTGGCCGGCATGGGCCACCCGCCCGATCACCTGCTCGGTCGCAGGGTTGACCACGTCGATGAACCGCCCATCCTGCGCAGCAATCCACCGACCGTCGATAAACAGCAAGGTATCCGGATAAGACGACATGGCAGAGAGCCTCCAGCAGTTGGGCGAACGGGGCGGGAGCGTGCCGCATCCCCCTCTGCCGGTCAAAGAGACTCAGTCCCTGCCCGCCGCCGACCGGGCGGCCCACGCCTCACGGAGCGCGTCACGCTCTCCCGGCAAGGCAGCGGCAGACGGATCGACGGGGAATGGCGAAATCAGGGCGCGCCGATCTCCAGCGCCCGGCGGGCCATGGCCACGGCACCCGCCCGGCTGCGCGCACCGCAGATGAACCGCGCCGGATGCGCGAAGGCCGCATCCCCGATCCCCGAGACATCGGCCAGCGCCTGGCCTTCCAGCCCGCCCCACGCTTCCGGCAACGAGACACGCTGGCCGAACTCCCCCCGTGCCGGCGGCACCGCCTTCACATTCCACTGGCCGCCACCGGCCGGCGAGACGACATAGACGACAGGCAGATCGCGCTCGAAAATCACCTTCTCGGCCGGCATCCCCGTCTCCAGCACCAGAATGCGCTTGTCTTCGGCCAGCTCATAGGCACGCAACACACGCTCCACAGCCTTCAGGCTGGCCCGCGCACGATCGACAACCCCGACCAGATACCGCGCCACGATCCCGGCCGCATCGGCGAAGCCGGTCATTTCGCGCTTTCCCGCTTCCTCGGCGCCATACAGTTCGGCGGTGTCCCAGGCCGCACCGCAGGTCGAAACGATCTCCGCCAGCGACAGCCGTCCCATTTTCGCCACGCCGTTATCATCCAGATCGACCGGCAGGATCAGCGCCTTGTCGACGGCCTGCCAGATGGCGGCCGCCATGGCGTCCTCCACAGGCTCGGCCAGCATGTTCCGGATCGCGGCCAGGCCATAATCCTTCCACAGCAGCCCCGCCGCGCTGTAGGGCGTACCGTCCTCGCGCAGCGGCTTGTTCTTCATGTGGTGGTCGTACCGCCCCGCCGCCGGATCGTACACACCACCGACATCGAACACGATCTCCGCGGCCTGGATCAGCCCCGGCACGCGCGAGCGCGTAAAGGACAGCCGGTCCTCCGGACCCTCGCCCAGAAGCCGCGCCCGCAGGTCCCCCTGCGGCGCAAGCGCATAATGAAGGATGACGTAACCCAGCGTCTCGTCGGCATGAAAATTGCCCGAATGGGTCAGTGCCCTGACGGGTGACGCCTCATGACCGAGACCGATTGGTGTATGTTCCGCCATATTCAGGGACCTGCCGACATTTCGGGGGGGATTGTTTCAGGTGCCCCTCATGCCCTACCGGCCGGCGCGACACAACACGCCTTCCAGATGACAGACCCACGGCCCCACGCATATCCTGACGACCGGCCGCCCGGATTGACAGCCATACCGGCTTAAACAACTATCCTGTCGGCATGCGCGAAACAAACGAGGATATCCAGCCTGCCGCTGGCGAGGCCGCGTCTGGCTGCCTGCCCTCGGGCACCGCCATCCCCACCGAGGCGACGACCGACGACGCTCTCCGCTACGCCCTGACACGCCTCACCCAGGCTCCGGATCATCCCGAAGGCCTGTTGCTCATGGGCACGATCCATACATGGCGGAAGCAGTTCGAACAGGCGGTCCCCCTCCTGCGACGCGCCACGACCTTGATGCCCGACAATGCGGAAGCCTTCAACACGCTCGGCCTGGCGCTCCATGAATCCGGAAGAACAGAAGAAGCCATCAGCAGCTTCCGCAAGGCCATCGACCTGCGCCCTTCATTCCCCGACGCGCGGGCACGCCTGAAGCAGGCCCTGGCGGCGCGCGGCCACACCACGGATAATATCGAGCAATACCGTGCGGTCCTGGCGATCGAAGCCCGCATGGAGGCCATCGCCCGCCACCGCGCGGCCCTGGCCGCCGATCCACAGGACATGGCCGCCCTCACCGGCCTCGGCCATGCGCTGCACGCGGCCGGCCGACATGAAGAGGCCGCCGAGCCGTTCCGCACGGCATTGACCCACACGCCAGCCTGCCCCGACGCGGCGCGCAATCTGGCTCAGGCCCTGGTCGCGCTCGATCGTCTCGACGAGGCGATTGCCTGCTATCGCTCCGTTCTGGAACAGGACCCAAGCCTGCACGCCATCCACGCCGCCACGGGAACGCTGCTGCGCAAAGCCGGGCGCCACGCCGAGGCCATCCATCATCTGGAACAGGCCCACGCCCTGCGGCCGGACGACGCGCCGATCCACGCCGCCCTGGCCCAACTCCTTCAGGAACAGGGGCATATCGACGCGGCGATCGCCCACCGGCGTCAGGCCATCGCCCTGGCACCGGAGGAACCGAGCCATTATCTGGCCCTCGCCCGCCTGACGAAACTGGCGCCCGACGATCCCGCGCTGGCCGCCATGCACGCCCTGGCCGGGCGCGAAGAGGCGCTTGACGACCGTGGCAGGATGTCTCTCCACTTCGCACTGGGCAAAGCACTTGCCGACCTCGGCCGAAATCAGGAATCGTTCGACCATCTGCTGAAAGCCAACGCGATCCGCCGCCGCCTCGTGCCCTATGACGAAAAGCCGGTCGCCCGCGCGGCAAAGGCCGTGCGTGAGCATTTTACCGCCGAGGCCCTGGCGGCGACCGCCGGAACCGGCCATCCCTCGTCACGCCCGATCTTCATCGTCGGCATGCCCCGATCGGGCTCAACACTCGTCGAGCAGATCCTGGCCAGCCATCCGGACGTGTATGGCGCCGGCGAAGTCAGCACGCTGACCGATACGCTGAAGGACGCGGCCAGACGGTTTCCGACGTGGCAGGTCGGCACCCCGCTAGCCTGCCTGAGTGCGCAGGACCGACACGCCATCGCCGAAGAGTATCTCCAGCGACTGGACAAACTGGCAGCAATCGACTGTACGGGCGACCACCCGCCGGCACGCATCACGAACAAGATGCTGGATAATTTCTTCCATATCGGAATCATTCGGCAATTGTGGCCCAATGCTCGGATCATCCATACCTGTCGCGATCCGATCGACACCTGCCTGTCCTGTTTCTCGATTTCCTTCGACAATCTCGATTTTACGTTCGATCTGGGCGAACTGGGCCGTTATCATCGCCAATATCAGCAACAGATGGCCCACTGGCGGCAGGTCCTGCCGGCAGACGCGATCCTGGACGTCCATTACGAAGACGTCGTCGAGGATCTCGAAGCCAATGCGCGACGCATCATCGCCTGGTGCGACCTGCCATGGAACGATGCCTGCCTGCGCTTTCACGAAACCCGGCGCCTGGTCAGGACATCAAGCGTCGCGCAGGTCCGCAAACCGCTCTATCGCACGGCCGTGGGGCGCTGGCGCCCCGATAACGAGACGTTGCGTCCCCTGCTCGAAGCTCTTGGAACGGGCATTCCGAAAACCGACTACAATTGAAAAACTGTTTGAAAAATTGTCCTGTCGGGCATCGGAGCGTCGCGGCCTTGATGGCCACCCGCCACGCAGCACAGAAAACGCGAGGCGAGTCTCCGACAGCGGCACTCCGCAAACAGCCCGCAGGGTACCATGATGGGCGACAAACCAATGCGTAAAGCAGCCTCTGCCCTCGTAGCCGCCTTTGTCCTCCAGTTCGCGCATGCCCGCGCCGACACGCATGCGGTCGAAATTGCCGTCGATGCGGCGGCGGGGCGTCATCCGATCAGCCCGCTGATCTACGGCGTCAATTTCGGTTCAGCCGCCGTCCT
The DNA here is from genome assembly GCF_047721585.1 of Gluconacetobacter sp. NCBI lineage: Bacteria > Pseudomonadati > Pseudomonadota > Alphaproteobacteria > Acetobacterales > Acetobacteraceae > Gluconacetobacter > Gluconacetobacter sp. Next base: position 2,866 of record NZ_JBDNXE010000091.1, on the reverse strand, counting down.
GCACGATCTTCGCGCCCCCATCACCCGTTCCGGCGGCAACAATGCCAGTTCGTACAACTGGCGCCTCGACGCCCGCAACACCGATGCAGACTGGTTCTACGAAAGCCTGCCATGTCCACCAGATGACGCAACCGCCCAGTTCGGGCCACGCTTCATCGCCACGGCCAGAAAGAGCGGCGCCATCCCGATGGTGACGATTCCGATGATCGGCTGGACTGCGAAACTGGGTCCGAACCACGCGCGCCTCGCCAGCTTTTCCATCGCGAAATACGGGCCGCAGCAGGCACACGACGCCCAATGGTTTCCCGACGCGGGAAACGGCCGGGCGCCCGACGGCACGCCCATCGCCCACGCCGACCCGCACGATGCCGAAACCCCGGATACCCCTGCCAACGAACACGCCCGCGTGGGGCAACTGGCGGCCGGCTTCCCCCGCCGCGCCATACGCTATTATATCCTCGATAACGAACCGAGCCTCTGGCACATCACCCATTACGACGTCCATCCCATCGGCGCCCACGCGCAGGAAATCGCCGACAGGAGCATTCTCTATTCCAGGGCCATCAAAAGCGCCGATCCACATGGGCTGGTCGTGGGGCCGGAGGAATGGGGCTGGACGGGCTATCAATATAGCGGCTTCGACCAGCAATACGACACACAGCACGGCCTGGCCCATCCACCCGATCGGGAAAACCAGACACAGGGCCAGGATTATGTTCCATGGCTGCTGACACGATGGAAAGCCGCCGGTCATCCGATCGACGTGTTCAGCCTGCATTTCTACCCGCAGGGCGGCGAGTTTTCCGATTCCGATTCCCCCACCGTCGCACGCGCCCGCAACCGCTCGACCCGCGACCTGTGGGACCGGCACTACAAGGACCCGACCTGGATCAACAGCGTGATCGCCCTGATTCCGCTGATGCGGCAATGGGTGGACCGGTATTATTATCCCGGCACCCCCATCGCCCTGACGGAGTATAACTGGGGCGGCGAGAAGCTGATGAACGGCGCGACGGCCCAGGCCGATCTCCTGGGCATCTTCGGCCGGGAACGGCTCGATATCGCCCTGCGCTGGACGGCACCCCAACCGGGGACGCCGGTCTACAAGGCCATGAAACTCTACCGCAATTACGACGACCAGGGCGATGGGTTCGGCGAGACGAGCATCCAGGCCGCAGTACCCGACGCCGACCGGGTGTCCGCCTTCGCCGCCCTGCGCGCCAGGGACGGCGCAACGACGGTGATGGTCATCAACAAACAGCTCGACAGCATGGCCGATGTCTCGTTGTCGCTGGCCCATGAGTCCGACACCGGCACGGTGGAAACCTGGCAACTGGCGGATAACAGGATCGTCCACCTGGCGCCGTCCCGCTACACGAACGCCCGGCTCCACGCCTCCCTGCCCCGCCAGAGCGTCACCCTGTTCCTCCTGCACCCCACCGGAAAGAGATCACCGGGAACGCAACCCAGGCGATGACCAGCCTTCGGGGAAGCAGGGGCACCAGGCGCTAGACGGACTTCCTGGCCCGATAGAGATGGTAGGACAACAGGGTCTTGGCATCCGTCCGGCCCAGGCGCGGAATATCGTCCAGTGCGACCACATGCAGCCGGATCGATTCATGCTCGGCCGCGTTCCCGGTCCGCCGTCCATCCAGCGCCCGCATCGTCGCCTCGTCGATCTCCAGATCCACGGCATAAAGGGTAATTGCCTCGTCACAGCCGCCGGGCGACGGCCATACCGTCGTCAGCTCGATCAGCCGCTCGGCAGGCACGACCAGATCGGGGCCGACTTCCTCGGCCAGTTCGCGCAAGGCGGTGCTGACCAGATTTCCACCGTCCACCATCCCGGCCGGCAGTGCCAGCAGGTCGGGGCAGGCCACCGGCAGGCGCGCCTCGCAGGTCAGGATGGTTCGCGGGGCCTGACCGGGGCAATGCAGCACGACCAGAACCGAGACCGCATCCCCACGCAACAGCGCGGCGCCGGGCACCTTCCGCCCCTCATGCCACGCATCGGCATCGACCAGGATAAATCCCACCCGCGCCCCGAAAAAGACCACATCCCGCACCACGATGCCGCGCAGGTCGAAGCGCGCGGCCGCCTGCTCCAGCCAGCGGCGGAAATGCGGCGCCGCCCGCACGTCGGCGCGCCGGTCCTCCGGCACGCCGGCCGAGAATGCAATCGGAATGTGATCGATCGGCACCATGCCGGCTGCCTCCTTTTGAAGCGGGTCGCAACATCCCATGCACAAGCCTGATGGAATCCGATCCGTCCGACCGTCTTCCCCGACATCACCCACAGGATTGTCCCCATTTCTGTGGATAAATGCCAGAGCCCGGCCCGTGGCTATTCGCACACCCCGCGATGTTCGACCTCCCGCCACAGATGGACATAAAGCCGCGTATCGAACCGGGGGCGGATGAACATGCGCCGCACCGCGCCAAGACCCGTGGAGGTGAAATAGGCCCGTGGCGGCCCCTCGTCGGCCGCGACCCGCAACAGGCCACGCGCGACCAGATCGCGGATCGCCGCCGGAATACGCGGCTGCCCCGCCAACGGCCCGCTTTTCCATGTCGGCAGGATAATGCCCGCCGAAAGCGAGGGATTGCTGCCGGAATAGGTCCCGAAAGACCAGCGAATGAACCGCTCCTCGGAGCGGGTCATGCCTGTATCAACCATTGTGAAGACTCGCGTTCTTGTTTTTTTACGTCCGCACCGGCCGCCTTTTTTGGGAGGCCGCCCCCGATTTCAAGGTCAGCACGACCGAAACGCAAGACATTCTTTGCGGCGACGTACACGAGTCCGACTCTTGACAAAGAGTTACGAACGCAGGCCGTGTCGGACAGACCGAATCACCCCCACCGAACC
>NZ_JBDNXE010000090.1:0-17310 GCF_047721585.1 Gluconacetobacter sp. | reverse complement strand
CCCCCCGCCGGGGGGGGGCGCGGGGGCCGGAAAGCGCCGCCCCACACAACACCCCGGGCCGGCCCGGCCGGCGCCGGCGGGCCGGCAACGCCTGTCCGGATGGCCGGACTTGCTCCGGACTTATTGCGGCGAACGCTCCGGCATCGTGGGTGCCGCAGGGGTGGGCGGCGAGATCGTCCCGGTTCCCGCGGGAACGGTTGCGGTGGGCTCGGTGGGCATCGACATCATGGGCGCGGTGCCCGGAGGAACGGCACCGGACGGAACGGCACCGGGCGGGATCGCCGCCTCGGGCGGCGGCGGGTTGCCGGCACGGGCGGTGGCGAGGCTCTTGGCGTTCAGATCATCGGTCGTGGACGAACCCGTGGCCGATTCCTGATGATCCTTATGGTGATGATGGTGGTGGTGAGGCTCCGCGAGGACCGGCGTACCGACAACCAGGGCTGCGGCGACAATCATCGGACCGAAAGACAATTTCATCACGATCGTTCCTCCAAAGGCTGGGACGCGCCCGCATGCGGGCACGCGGCGTCATGACGGCCCTGGGCCATCATGCCACCTTGCGCCAATGCCAACGTCCCTCAGGCGCCTCCGGTTCCGGCCGGCTGCGCAGTCGTGGGCTGCGCCAATGTCTTGTCGGTCGCGGGCGGCGGCCCGTAGATATCGCGCGCCCGCCGGATGAAGGCCGAGACCATCAGGCGCACGGCCTCGTTGAACACCACCCCGATCGCGGCCTGCAACAGGCGCGAGCGGAATTCGAAATCGACGAAGAAATCGACCAGGCAGCCCCGTGGGTCCGGCGTAAAGGTCCAGACATTGTTCAGGTAACGGAACGGCCCTCTTTCATAACGCACGCGGATGCGCGTCGGATGTTCAAGGTCCACGCGGCTGGTAAACGTCTCACGGAACGGGCCGAAGCCGATGGTCAGGTCGGCCACCAGTTCGGTCTCGGTGCGGGTGCGCACGCGGGCGGCGGCGCACCAGGGCAGGAATTGCGGATATTTGCCGATATCGGCCACCAGATCGAACAACTGTTCCGGCGCATAGGCAATTAAGCGACGTTCCGCATGCGTCGGCATCAGACGCTCTCCGCCCCGCCGCGCACCGCCGCCAGCTTCGCCTCGCGCGCCGCGCGCAGTTCGGCGAAGTCGGAATCGGCATGGTAGGAGGAGCGGGTCAGCGGCGAGGCGCTCACTTGCAGGAACCCCTTGGCCCGCGCCATCGCGGCATAATCGGCGAATTCGTCCGGCGTGACGAAATGCCTGACCGGCGCATGCTTCACCGTCGGCTGAAGATACTGGCCCAGCGTGATGAAATCGACATCCGCCACCCGCAGATCGTCCATCACCTGCAAGATCTCGGGCCGTTCCTCGCCCAGCCCGACCATCAGGCCCGATTTGGTGAAGATCGACGGATCATGGCGCTTCACGTCATCCAGCAGCCGTAGTGACTGATAATAGCGCGCACCGGGGCGAATGGAGGTGTACAGCCGCGGCACGGTTTCCAGATTATGGTTGAACACGTCCGGACGCGCCGCCACGACCACTTCCAGCGACGCCGGCTTGCGCAGGAAATCCGGGGTCAGGATCTCGATGGTGGTGGTGGGCGACGCCGCGCGCACCGCCCCGATCACACGGGCAAAATGCGCGGCACCGCCATCGGGCAGATCGTCGCGATCGACCGAGGTGATGACGACATGGCGCAGGCCCAGCTTGGCCACGGCCTCGCCCACACGCTCGGGCTCGCCGTCATCCAGCGGGTTGGGCATCCCGGTGGTGACGTTGCAGAAGGCGCAGGCCCGGGTGCAGATCTCGCCCATGATCATCATGGTGGCGTGACGCTGCGACCAGCATTCGCCGATATTCGGGCACGCCGCTTCCTCGCACACCGTCACCAGCTTCTGCTCGCGCATCAGGGCGCGGGTCTCGTGGTACACCGGGTGATTGGGCGCCTTGACGCGGATCCAGTCCGGCTTGCGGGCGATGGGGTTGTCCGGCCGATGCGCCTTCTCGGGATGACGGAGCAGCGCACCGCCTTTTCTATGGTCGATCACCACGCGCGTGGACATAAGGCAGAACCCATAAAGCAGACAGACAGCCAGAAGTGGAACGTCGCGGGGGGCGCGTCAAGCAAACATCCCCCCTCCCCGCGCGCCGGCGATCAAAAGCTCAGGAGCAGCCTCCCGGCGTCTCCATTCAGTCTCCATTCAGATGTGCAGCGCCCCGTCATAGGCCGCCAGCACCGCCTCATGCATCGCTTCCGAGATGGTGGGATGCGGAAAGACCGTTTCCTTCAGTTCCGCGTCGGTCAACTCCGACGTGCGGGCGATGACGTAGCCCTGGATCATTTCCGTCACCTCGGCACCGATCATGTGCGCGCCCAGCAACTCGCCGGTTTCGGCGTCGAACACCGTCTTGACCAGCCCCTCGGGCTCGCCCATCGCAATCGCCTTGCCATTGCCGATGAACGGGAAGCGGCCGACGCGCACCTTGTGCCCGGCCTCCTTGGCGCGGGCCTCGGTCAGGCCGACCGAGGCGATCTGCGGTCGGCAATAGGTGCAGCCGGGGATGTTCAGCGGGTCGATCGGGTGGACATGCCGCCCGGCGATCGCCTCCACGCACATCACGCCCTCATGGCTCGCCTTGTGCGCCAGCCATGGCGGCCCGGCCAGATCGCCGATGGCGTAAATGCCCGGCTCGCCGGTGAAGCATGTCGCATCGACCTTCACATGCGTCCGCTCAACGGTAACGGCGGTGCCTTCCAGGCCGAGATTCTCGACATTGCCCACAATGCCCACGGCCGAAATCACACGGTCCACGGTAATGGCGTGCGTCTTGCCGCCGGCTTCGACCGACAGGCTTACATTATTGGCGCCCTTGGTGATCGGGCCGATCTTGGCGCCCGTCAGGATGGTCATGCCCTGCTTGACGAACGCCTTGTGCGCCAGCGCGCTGATTTCCTCGTCCTCGACCGGCAGGATGCGGTCCAGCACTTCGACGACCGTCACCTCGGCGCCCATGTTGCGATAGAACGAGGCAAACTCGATACCGATCGCGCCCGAGCCGATCACCAGCAGCGATTTGGGCATTTCGGTCGGCACCATCGCCTCGCGATAGGACCAGATCAGCTTGCCGTCAGGCTCCAGCCCCGGCAGCACGCGGGCACGCGCGCCGGTCGCCAGGATGATGTTCTGCGCACTCAGCATCGCCACCGGCTTGCCGTCCTTGGTCACGGACAGCAGGCGGCGGCTGCCATCCTTGCCCGCCAGCGCCCCGAACCCGTCGAAGACCGTGACCTTGTTCTTCTTCAGCAGATGCCCGACGCCGGAGGAAAGCTGGCCGGCCACCTGGCGCGAGCGCTTGACCACCTTTTGCAGGTCGAACCGCACATTGTCGGCCGCGAAGCCGAATTCGCCCAGATGGTGCAGCAGGTGATTGATCTCGGAGGCCCGCAGCAGGGCCTTGGTCGGGATGCAGCCCCAGTTGAGGCAGATACCGCCCAGATGATTGGCCTCGACCACAGCGGCCTTGAGCCCAAGCTGGGCGGCGCGAATCGCGGCGACATACCCGCCGGGACCACCGCCGACGACGACGAGATCGAATTCTGTCTTGTTCATGGATGTACGTTCCCGGAGCAGGATGCCGGTGCAGAAAAGCCCGTGGCCCGGACGAACCGGGCCACGGCGGGTCAGCCGCCCACGCGGCGCGGCGCGTCGCCCCCCCCGCGGCAGGCCGCGCCCCCATACCCCCCCCGCCCCCCCTCGCCGCCGCGCGGCCCCCCCCCCGCCCCCACCGTCTCTGTTTTTGTGTTTGTTGTTGGGGGGGGCCCCCCCCGCCCCCCCCCCCCCGCCCCACCCCGCCCCCCCCCCCCCCCCCCCCCCCCCACGGCGGTTCAGACGACGAGGCTGAGCGGCGATTCGACCACCGAGCGGAAGGCAGCGACCCATTCCGCCGCCAGCGCGCCATCGACCACGCGATGATCGACCGACAGCGTCACCGTCATGACGGTGGCGATCGCGAGCGCATCGCCCTTCACCACCGCCCGCTTCTCGCCCGCCGCGATGGCCAGGATGGCGGCCTGCGGCGGATTGATGATGGCCGAGAATTCCTTGACCCCATACATGCCCATGTTCGAGATCGAGAACGAACCGCCCTGGAATTCCTGCGGCTTCAGCTTGCCGGCGCGGGCGCGGGCGATCAGCTCCTTCGCCTCGTTGCTGATCTGGCTCAGCGACTTGCGGTCGGCATTGCGGATGATCGGCGTGATCAGCCCGTCGGGTACCGACACCGCGACCGAGACATCGACATCGTCATACAGGATGGTCGCATCCTCGGTGTAGGACGCATTGACCTTCGGCACCCGCCGCAGCGTAACGGCGACGGCCTTGATCAGCAGGTCGTTGACCGACAGCTTGAACGCCCCCGGCCCTTCGGCCGGCGAGGACGCATTGAGCTGCGCGCGCAGGGCCAGCAGCGCATCCAGTTCCACGTCCATGGCGACGTAGAAATGCGGAATGGTCGATTTCGCCTCGGTCAGCCGGCGGGCGATGACCTTGCGCACCGACGAGTTCGGCACCGCCGTATGCGGCACGTCGATCGTCGGCGTGGGCTGCGGCGCGGCCTTGGGAGCGGCCGGCGCCGCAACCGGCGCGGCCAGGGCCGCCTCGACATCGCGGCGCACGATGCGGCCATTCGGGCCACTGCCCTTCACCTTACCCAGATCGACACCCTTCTGGGCCGCGATACGTCGAGCAAGCGGTGAAGCAAAGACCCGTCCCGCCTTGGGCGCGGCCTCAGCGACCGGGGCCGGAGCCGGTGCGGCTGCCGGCGGAGCCGACGCCACGGCCGGCGTCGCAGCCGGGGCGGCAGGAGCCGCTTCGGGCGCCCCTGCGGTCGGCACCGCATCCGGCACCGCCTCACCGTCCGCCACCAGAATGGCGATCGGCGCATTCACCTTCACGCCTTCGGTCCCGGCCTCGACCAGGATACGCCCCAGCGTCCCTTCATCGACGGCTTCGACTTCCATCGTCGCCTTGTCGGTCTCGATCTCGGCGATCACGTCGCCGGAGGCGATAGCCTCGCCTTCCTTCTTCAGCCAGCGGGCCAGCTTGCCTTCGGTCATGGTCGGCGACAAAGCCGGCATCAGGATATTCACGGACATGGCGCGCGTTCCTCAGACCAGCTTGCGGACCGCATCCACCACCCAGGTCGGGTTCGGGAGGGCCAGCTTTTCCAGATTGGCGGCGAAGGGCATCGGTACATCGGCCCCGGCGACCCGCGCAGGCGGCGCATCGAGATAATCGAACGCATGTTCGATGACCTGCATCGCCACTTCCGCGCCGATCCCGGCAAAGGGCCAACCTTCCTCGACGCAGACCAGGCGGTTGGTCTTCTTCACGCTGGCGACGATCGTCTCGGTATCCAGCGGGCGGATGGTCCGCAGATTGATCACTTCGGCCGAAATCCCCTGCTCGGCCAGAATCGCGGCGGCTTCCAGCGCCGTGCCGACCATGATCGAGAAGGCGACGATGGTCACATCCGTCCCCTCGCGCTCGATCTTGGCGCGGCCGATCGGCAGGATGAAATCGTCATCGACCGGGCACGGGAATTTCTGGCCGTACAGGATCTCGTTTTCCAGCACGATCACCGGGTTCGGATCGCGGATGGCGGCCCGCAGCAGCCCCTTGGCATCGGCCGCCGACCAGGGCGCCACCACCTTCAGGCCCGGCACATGGCCGTACCAGCTCGCATAGCATTGCGAATGCTGGGCGCCCACGCGGGCGGCGGCACCGTTCGGGCCACGGAACACGATCGGGCAGGAAATCTGGCCGCCCGACATATAGCGCGTCTTGGCCGCCGAATTGATGATGTGGTCGATCGCCTGCATCGCGAAATTCATGGTCATGAATTCCACAATGGGCTTCAGCCCCGTCAGCGCGGCACCGACAGCCATGCCGGTAAAGCCATGTTCGGTGATCGGCGTGTCGATCACGCGCTTTTCGCCGAATTCGTCCAGAAGCCCCTGCGAGACCTTGTAGGCCCCCTGGTACTGCGCGACTTCCTCGCCGATCAGGAACACGTCCTCATCCCGCCGCAATTCGGCGGCCATGGCGTCGCGCAGGGCTTCGCGCACCGTAATCTCGACCGTCTCGCCCCATTCCTTTTCGGGCGCGACCGTCGGTGCGGCAGGCGCGGCCTGGGCGGAGGTTGGAGCGGCCTGTTGCGCGGCCTGCGGCGCGGCCGGCGCAGCGGCCTTGGTGGCCGGCGCGGCTTCCGCTCCGTCCGATTGCAGGTTCGCGATCGGCGTATTCACCGCGACATGCTCCGTGCCTTCCGGCACCAGAATGTCGCCCAGCGTTCCTTCATCGACGGCTTCGACTTCCATCGTCGCCTTGTCGGTCTCGATCTCGGCGATCACGTCACCGGCGGCGATATGGTCGCCGGGCGTCTTCAGCCAGCGGGCCAGCTTGCCCTCGGTCATGGTCGGCGACAGGGCGGGCATCAGGATCTGCGTGGTCATCGTTCAGCCCTCCACCAGCACATCGGTCCACAATTCGGACGGATCGGGTTCCGGGCTGCTCTGCGCGAAATCGGCCGCATCGACCACAATTGCCTTCACCTTGTCCTCGATCGCTTTCAGTTCCGCCTCATCGACACCGATGGCCAGCAATTCACGACGCACCCGGTCGATCGGGTCGTGGTTCTTGCGCATCTCGTCCACTTCGCTGCGCGGACGATATTTCGCCGGGTCGGACATGGAATGGCCGCGATAGCGATAAGTGGCCATTTCCAGCAGGAACGGCCCCTTGCCGGCACGACAATATTCGACCGCCTCGCGCGCCGCCTGCCGCACGGCTTCCACATCCATGCCGTCGACCTTGCGCCCCGGAATCCCCCAGGGTTCACCGTTGCGCCACAACGCCTTCGAGGCCGAGGCCCGCTCGACGCTGGTGCCCATGCCGTAATGGTTGTTCTCGATCACGAACACGCAGGGCAGCTTGTGCAGCGCCGCCAGGTTGAAGCTCTCATAGACCTGGCCCTGGTTGGACGCTCCCTCGCCGAAATAGGCGATCGCAACCTCGTCGGTGCCGCGATATTTGTTCGCGAAGGCCAGCCCGATCCCGAGCGCGACCTGCGCGCCGACGATCCCGTGCCCGCCATAGAAATTCTTCTCGCGCGAGAACATGTGCATCGACCCGCCCTTGCCGCGGGAATAGCCGCCCTCGCGCCCGGTCAGTTCGGCCATGACGCCACGCGGGTCCATCCCGGCGGCCAGCATCTGGCCATGGTCGCGGTAGGAGGTGATGAGCTTGTCGCCCGGTTTCAGCTCCGTCTGGATGCCGACGACCACGGCTTCCTGGCCGATATACAGATGGCAGAAGCCGCCGATCAGGCCCATGCCGTACAACTGGCCGGCCCGTTCCTCGAACCGGCGGATCAGCACCATGTCGTAAAAGGCGTGCTTCAGTTCGTCCGTGGTGAAGATCGCATTGTTCCGGTCTGGGCCGGAAACGCCCGCGTCAGTGCCGGACGGTTTTTGATCGTCCATGGTTTTTCTCCCTTTTTGCGCACCGCGACGCCGGAACGGGATGATGCCCCCGCTCTCTGGCGCTCCGGTCAGATGATGTTCACTCAATTTGCCGTGTTTACGGATCGGGAATACGGCTTTCCCGATAAATCGACCTGCGACGGCAATGGCGAAATCCGACGGCAGATTTACGATTTTCGCCACCTTTTTATCGTGCTGGGGGCCGTCCTCAAAGGCGGAAAGAGGTGTAGGGTCGGAAACAAACCGAGCGCATTTGGTAAACGGAGTGAACGTGAGCGACAGCAGCGGCCGAAAGATGTTCTGCGGTAACAGGGTGCGCGCGCTGCGCACCGCGAATGCGATCTCGCAGCGGATGATGGCCCAGCGCCTGGCCATTTCCGCCAGTTACCTCAATCAGATCGAAAACAACGCCAAGCCGGTCCCTAGCCGGCTGCTGATGGCGCTATGCGACATGTTCTCCGTCGCCCCGAGCTATTTCGGCGATGACGGTGAAATCCGGATGCTCCGGCTCCTGCGGGAAGCCTCCAGCGACCCGATGTTCCGGTCTTCGCTGCCGGAACGCGAGATTCATGGCGCGATCAGGGACAATCCCGCTTTCGTGAAGATGTTTCTCGAACTCTATCGTTCGGTCAGAACCATGCACGAACAGGGCACCGAGAGTCAGCCCGACAAACGGACGGAAGCCGAGCGCGCCTCGGCATGGTCCAAACTCTCCTCGGCCTACGAGATCGTCGGCGACTGGGTGCAGGCGGAGCGAAACTATTTCGACACGCTCGACCGCACTGCCGAACAATTGTACGAAACCGCCCGGCTGGATACCGACACGATCGGAACAGGGCTGGAACGCCATCTTCGCGATCGCTTCGGCGTCACGGTCTCCACGACAACCATCGCGCCCGTCATCGCCAACAGCAGCCCCTGCCATTTCGACAGCACCGAAAAAACCGCCCGTTTCGTCCCCGGCCTGTCCGGCCCGACCCGGACATTCTGCATGGCCCGGCTGATCGCCCATCTGGGATATTCCACGCTGATCGACGAGGCGGCCCGTCACCCGCTCCTGTCCGACGAGAACACCCGTTCGATCGCCCGTGCCGCAATGGCCAATTATTTCGCGGGCGGGCTCATGATGCCGTATGAATTGTTCGCGGCGAAGGCCAAGGCGTTCAAGCACGATATCGATTGCCTGCAAACGACCTTCTCGGCCAGTTACGAGCAGGTATGCCAGCGGCTCTCGTCCCTCCAGCGTCCGGGCGCGGAAGGGGTTCCGTTCTACTTCATCAAGGCGGATGTGGCGGGGAATGTACTGAAAAGCTACAGCGCCAACCGTTTCAGCCGCGCCCGTTTCGGGGCGCTGTGCCCACGCTGGAACGTCTTCGAAAGCTTCTCCGCCGCCGGCAAGCTGATCATCCAGATTTCGCAGGATACCGAAGGCGGCCTGTTCATCAGCGTGGCGCGGGCGGTCCTCTCCCACCCGCAGTCATTCTTCGACCGCCAGCCGAAACGCGCGATCGTCCTGGGCTGCTCCGTCGCCCACGCGGACGAAGTCGTCTATTCGTCGATGCTCAACCTGCACGATCCGCGCACATTCATCTCGATCGGCCCCGGCTGCCGGTCGTGCGTCCGCGCCGATTGCGAACACCGCGCGATGCCGCAGAGCGGCTTCTTCTTTCAGCCGGCCGCAAATGCCTGACCAGACGCCCCGCACGGACGAACCTGCCCAGGCACTACCCTATTCCGACGCGGCCGCCGGCACTTCTGCCCGCTGATACGGCCCGGATCGTCCACCGGATTTATGGATCAGGCGGACATGGCTGATCGTCATGTCCCGGTCCACCGCCTTGCACATGTCGTAAAGGGTCAGCGCACAGACGCTGACCGCCGTCAGGGCCTCCATCTCCACCCCGGTCTGGGCGGTCGTGCCGACACTGGCCTCGATCTCGATCCCGCTGCCATCCCCGGCAGGCGTCAATTCCATGCGCACGGAACTCAGGGCCAGCGCGTGGCAGAGCGGAATGAGGTCCGAGGTCTTCTTCGCCGCCATGATGCCAGCAATCCGGGCAACCGCCAGCACATCACCTTTCTTCATGCCGCCGGAGAGAATCAGCCCCAGCGTTTCGGGCCGCATCGTCACCAGCCCCCGCGCGACGGCCTGCCGTTCGGTGACCGGCTTGCCGGCAACATCCACCATCACGGCATGGCCGTTCGCGTCGAGATGCGTCAGATCACCCACAACCGGCACGATTCAGGCATCACCCAGCAGGACGCGGGCCGCCGCGCCCGGCGAGGGATTGCGCAGCAGGCTTTCGCCCACCAGAAAACCACTGGCCCCGATGGCGTTGAGCCGCATGACGTCATCATGCGTACCGATCCCGCTCTCGGACACCACGATCCGATCCGGCGGCACCAGCGGCGCAAGCTGAAGCGTCGTCTCAAGGTCCGTCTTCAATGTCTTGAGATTGCGGTTATTGATTCCGATCAGCGACGTATCCAGCGCCAGCGCCCGGTTCAGTTCGGCCTCGTCATGCACCTCGACCAGAACGTCCATATCCAGTCCACGCGCGATATCCAGCAGTTCGGCAGCCTCGCTGTCGGTCAAGACCGCCAGGATCAGCAGCACGCAATCCGCGCCGATGATGCGGCTTTCATGTACCTGCCAGGGGTCGAGAATGAAATCCTTGCGCAGGATCGGCAGCGAACAGGCATCGCGCACCCGTTGCAGATCTTCCGTGCAGCCATGAAAGCACGACCCCTCGGTCAGCACCGAGATACAGGCGGCTCCAGCCTTTTCATATTCGGCGGCGATACCCGCCGGATCGTAGTCGACGCGCAGAATGCCCGCCGAGGGCGAGGCTTTCTTGATTTCCGCGATCAACCCGATCTGGCGGTCGGCCGTCCGCTGTTTCAGCGCCTGGCCGAAACCACGGGTGGGCGTGCTGACTTCGCGAGCGCGGGCCGTGACCTCCTTCAGAGGCGTCACGGTCGCCCGTTGCGCGACATCGACCCTGGTCCGGGCGCAGATGCGCGCAAGGACATCCGGAAGTCCATCCGGGTCCGAGGCGGTGCCGCACTCGTTCTGAGCGGGATTCGTCGCGGTATCGTTCATGATCAACCCTGTATGAATTCGTCCCGCACGGACGGCATGCCGGCGCGCGCGGATTTCAAGACAGCCAGTGCAGACCCGTCATCCAGAACACGGGCCGCCTCGGCGACCAATGCCCGCAGAGATGCGGGCTGCACTTTCCCTTCTTTCAGAATGTCCCCACGTCCGGCCACATGCAGCGCTGCCGCCGTGTTCAGCAGAACCGTGTCGCGATAGGCCCCGCGGGCACCGGCCAGCAATTCTTCCAGGGCGGCGGCGTTCTCCGCAGGCCCTCCGCCCGCAATCGCCGAAATCGGTGCATGGGGCAAACCGGCATCGCCGGGTTCCAGCACGAAATCATACAGAACGCCGTCCTGCAAAGCCACGATCGCCGTGGGGCCGGCCAGCGTCAGTTCATCAACGCCCTGCCCCACGCCGCATGTGCCATGGACGGCCCATGCGCACTCCGAGCCCAGAAGCTGCAACGTCTCCACGACCGGCCGCAGCCACGCCCGATCGAACACCCCGACCAGTTGGCGCGTCACGCCGGCCGGATTGCACAGCGGGCCGATCAGGTTGAACAGCGTCCGCATCCCCAGCGCCGAACGCGCGGGTGCGGCGAAGCGCATGGCCGGATGGTGCGATGGGGCCGCCATGAAAGCCAGCCCCCCCTCGTTCAGCCGCGCCGCGATCACGGCCGGATCGTCCGACACCGCCACGCCCAGCGCACCCAGTACATCGGTCGCCCCCGATCGCGACGACAGCGCCTTGTTGCCGTGCTTGGCCACCGGCACCCCCAGCGCCGCCAGCACGAAGGCAACGGCGGTCGAGATATTCAGCGTTCCCAGCCCGTCACCGCCGGTTCCGCAGACATCGATCGTGCCCGCCGGTACCGGCGCCACTCGCCGCATGCGCGACCGCACGGCGCGCACGGCGCCCAGCAACTCGGCCCGCTGCTCGCCCCGCACCCGCAGCGCCATCAGAAACGCCGCGATCAGCATGTCCGGGATGCCGCCATCCATGATCAGGCCGAACGCCTGTTCGGCATCGGCCTCGTTCAGGGTTTCCCCAACCGCCAGCCGGTTCAGAATGGCCCTGAAGGCGTCGGTCGGGGCGACAGTCAGGGCCGGCGTGCCATCCATCTTCTGTCAGGCCGCCTTTCGCGGCGTATTGAGGCCGCGCGCAATCGCCAGGAAATTGGCCAGAATGGCGTGCCCATGTTCCGACGCGATGCTTTCGGGATGAAACTGGACGCCAAACACCGGCAGCGTCCGGTGGCGAAGCCCCATGATGACCCCATCCTCGGTATGCGCCGTGGCCACAAGGTCGGGCGGCAGCGTACCGGGTTCGACCGTCAGGCTGTGATAGCGGGTCGCCATAAAGGGATCGGGCAACCCTTCGAACACGCCACTGCCATCATGAAAGACCGGGCTGACCTTGCCATGCATGGGCACCGGTGCCCGGACCACAGTGCCACCGAAGACCTGCCCGATGGCCTGATGCCCCAGGCAGACGCCGAAAATCGGTACATGACCAGCCGCGCGGCGGATCAGGTCGCAGCAGATCCCGGCCTCGTTCGGCGAACGCGGGCCGGGCGACAGGACGATCGCCTCGGGCTTCAGCGCCATGGCCTCGTCAACCGTCAGCGCATCGTTGCGCCGTACGTCGCACCGTTCCCCCAGATCGCCCAGATAATGGACGAGATTGAAGGTGAAACTGTCGTAATTATCGATCAGCAGGATCATGGCGACATGATGGCCTGCTGTTCCAGCCCGGTCAAACAACAGTTCAGAATTTCATCGAAATAATACGTACCGTCCAAAATTGGATCGTTTGTTACGAAAATCAGGCGAGAACGTATAATTTTATAACAAAATAGACAGTGCGGTCAGTCCGCATTGCCTCCGCGCGCGAACCGCACCGCCGCTTCGGCCGCGCGGAACAACGCGCGGGCCTTGTGCTGGGTTTCCTCGTATTCCGCATCGGGCACGCTGTCGGCGACCACGCCGCACCCGGCCTGCACATGCATCTGCCCGTCCTTGACCACGGCCATCCGCAACCCGATGCAGGTATCCATCTCGCCATTCGCACCGAAATAGCCGATGCAGCCGGCATAGGTGGCGCGGCGGGTCGGCTCGACCTCGTCGATGATCTCCATCGCCCGGATCTTCGGCGCCCCGGTCAGCGTGCCGGCGGGAAAACCCGCGACCAGCGCATCCAGCGCCTCCAGCCCCGGCCGCAATGCGCCTTCGACATTCGACGAGATATGCATGACGTGGCTGAACCGCTCGATCACGAATTTCTCGGTCACCTTCACGCTGCCGACCGCACAGACCCGCCCGACATCATTGCGGCCCAGATCGATCAGCATCAGATGCTCGGCCAGTTCCTTGGGGTCGGCCAGCAGATCCCGCTCCAGCGCCAGATCCTCCTCCGCCGTGCGGCCACGCGGTCGGGTGCCGGCCAGCGGCCGCACCGTCATCCGCCCGTCGCGCAGGCGCACCAGGATCTCGGGCGACGACCCGACGAGCGTAAATCCGTCGAAGGCCAGGTGGAACAGGAACGGCGCGGGGTTGATGCGGCGAAGCGACCGATACAGCGCCAGCGGCGGCAGGGTGAACCGGGTCGAGAAACGCTGGCTGGGCACGACCTGAAACGCATCGCCGGCCGCGATATAGTCCTGGATGCGCCGGACCATCGCGCAGAACGCCTCGCGCGTGAAGTTCGAGCGCGGAGGCTCCAGCGGGCCGGTATAATCCGGCCGGGTCTCATGCAGCGCCAACGGCTCCGACAGCGTCCGCCGCGCCAGCGCGATCAGGTCTTCCGCCGCCTGCCACACCTGCTCGGGCGCGCGGTCCGGGCTCGGGCGCACCGGCGCCGCCAGGATCAGTTCGTCCCGCACCGTGTCGAAGATGGCGAACAGGCCGGGGCGGATCATCACCCCCTCGGGCAGGTCCAGATCGTCGGGCGGGCTGTCGGGCAGATGCTCCATCTGCCGCACCATGTCGTATCCCAGATAGCCGAACAGGCCGGCCGTCATCGGCGGCAGTCCCGCCGGCAACCCCATCCGGCTGTCGCGGATGATCGCGCGCAGCGAATCCAGCGGCGCCTCCGCAACCGGGACGAAACCGGCGGAATCACGGTCGGGCGCGCGATTGACCGCCGCCTTCCCGTCATGGCAGCGCCAGATCAGGTCCGGCAGCAGGCCGATCACCGAATAGCGGCCCCGCGCCACCCCGCCCTCGACGCTTTCCAGCAGAAAGGCGTTGCGGGCCGGACTGGCATCGGTCGCGCCGGCCAGCCGGGACAGGCGCATATAGGCCGAGACCGGCGTCAGCAGATCGGCGGCCTCCACACTCCAGACCACGCTGCCCTCTCCCAGTCGCAGGGCGGACAGCGCCGCCTCGCGTTCCTCAAGGGTCGGCGCGGCGGGAATGGTCTGAACGATGGTCGTCACGGGCTGGTCTCTCCGGCGCCGCCAGTCCCGCTCACCGAGGCCAGGGCCGATTTCAGGGCACTCATATTGGTCTTGGGCTTGACCACCTGCTGAAGGGCCGCGGCGTAGGACATCCCGATATCATCCGCCAGCGCCTGCGACATGGCGCTGCGGATACGCCCGACGCGCATCGCCTCCTTGTCCGGCGCGGGATGGATAATCGCGGTCAGCGTCGCGACATAAAAACCGTCAGGCCCATCCAGCATCATCGTCTGCCCCGTCTTGTCGAGGCGGAAAGCCAGTTGGGCCAGTTCTTCGGGCACGCCCTCCACCGCCTGTCCACGCGCCAGCGGCGCCGGATGCTCGACCGGCTGGCCGGCGGCAGCGGCCGCAGCCGCGACACCGCCATGGTCCTTGGCCGCGACATACAGCGCGGTGGCCGCGACATTGGCCGCATGGCGGCGGGCCTCGTCGTCCCAGGCGGCGCGCACCTGCGCGGCGGCCGCGTCGAAGGGCTGGACCTGCGCCGGTATGATGCTGTCGACCGCGACCGCGTACCAGCCATTTTCCGGCCCCTGGACCAGCGTGGGGTTCGCCCCCTTCGCCTGGCTGAAGACCTTCTCGATGATCGCCTTGCGCAGGGCGGGCGATGCCGGGATCGGCGCGGTCTCTCCCCCCTGGGTCATGCCCTGCGCGTTCAGCGTGCCGGCGATGGCCGCCGCGCCGAGATTGTCGGGAATATGGTCCAGCCCGCCGCCGGCGATCGCGTCCTGGAGCTTCTGCACGCGCTGGCCGACCAGTTCCGCGGCCTGACCATGGGCGATCTGCTCGCGCAGTTCCTGCCGGGCGGCATCGAACGTGGTCACATGCGGCGGCGTAACCAGCGTGACCCTGAAGACGACCCAGCCGGTATCGACCTGCACCGGCCCCTGAAGGTTGGCGAGCGGAGCGGCGAAGACCAGCTTGGCCAGCCCCACCGAGGGAATGCCCACCTGGCGGACGTTATCCATCTGCACCGTGGCGGAATCCTTGGCGTCGGCCTGGATGCGGTCCCACTCGGCGCCGGCTTTCCACTGGTCGGCGATGGCCTGCGCGCGTGCCTGGCTGGGCGCCGTCACGATCTGCACGGTACGGGTTTCCGGAACGTTGTATTTCGCGGCCTCGGCCTCATACAGCCGCTTCAGTTCGGCATCGGGGATCTCGACCGACTGCGCCACGCTGTCGGGCGACAGCACGACGATGCGCGCATGGCGGTATTCGGGCGTCTGAAACAGCCAGGAATGATTGTCGTAGAAGCGATGCAGTTGCGCCGCGTCGGGCGTCGGAACCGCCTGCGCGGTCAGCGGAAAGCGCACCAGGTCGATGGTCCGGGTCTGGGCATCGAAATCGAACACGTGGCGGACCATGGTCTCCGGCGCGCGGGCACCGTTCTGGAGCGGTTCGACCAGCGCGCGCACGGCAAGGTCGGCGCGGATCAGATCGAGCAGGCGCTTTTCGGTCATGCCGATCTGCTGAAGGCGCGAATCGAACAGCTTGCGGTCGAATCGGCCGTCCGGTCCCTTGAAGGCCGGCAGCCCGAACACTTCCGTGCGCAGCGCGTCATCCGGCACGGTCACGCCCAGCCGCTCCGCCGACAACGTGATCTCGGACTGCATCATCAGCCGCTGCAACACCTGCTCCGCCGCCTGTCGCCGTGTCGCCACCGGCAATTGCGCCGGGTCGGTCATCCCTGACTGGCGGGCGACCTGCTGCAATTCGTTCTGCACGGCCGAGAGGAAATCCTCGGTGGTCACGGTCTGACCGCCCACCCGCACGATGACATCGGCGCGCTCGCTGCCGATATTCGACAGAACGTCGCCCACGCCCCAGCCGACAAAGGCCAGGAATAACAGGCCGGCGATAACGCGCCCCAGCCAGGAATCGACAAAGACGTGACGCAGGAAGGAAATCATGAACGGCAATATCCGGGCGAAGGCGGCACAAGCGACTATGGCGACCGGATGGCCGCCTTATTCGGCCGGGCACCATAAGGATACGGCCCGCGATTGACCAGAACCCTGTGCGCGGGTGCCGCGTTGGCGCGTGGCCATTGTGCTGGCGCGGCGCGCATGGTGTACGGTAACGGCGACCGGGCGGCGCACACGGCCCCACAATATAAACAAGGGATCAAGCCACATGAGGCAGATGATCGTCGGCAACTGGAAGATGAACGGGCTCACAGCCCCGTCGCGCGACCTCGTGAGCGCGATCGCACAGGGTCTGGAAGCCATTCCCAAC
Organism: Gluconacetobacter sp.; assembly: GCF_047721585.1. Classification (NCBI taxonomy): domain Bacteria; kingdom Pseudomonadati; phylum Pseudomonadota; class Alphaproteobacteria; order Acetobacterales; family Acetobacteraceae; genus Gluconacetobacter; species Gluconacetobacter sp. Next base: position 973 of record NZ_JBDNXE010000090.1, on the reverse strand, counting down.
CCGCCGCCGGTGGTGGTCTGCCCGCCCTTCACCCAACTGGCGGCCATAGGGCCCCTGCTGAAGGGCACCGGCATCGCGCTGGGTGCCCAGAACTGCCATCACGCGCCGTCGGGCGCGCATACCGGTGATATCTCGGCCGCCATGCTGGCCGAACTGGGCGTGGAATACGTCATCCTCGGCCATTCCGAGCGTCGGCGGGACCATGGCGAGCTCGACGAAACGGTGCGCGAGAAGGCCGTGGCCGCGATGGAAGCCGGCCTGACGCCGATCGTCTGCATCGGCGAGAGCGCCGACCAGCGCGCCGCCGGCGAGTATCAGGACGCCGTCGGCTGGCAGATCAAGGGCTCGCTGCCCGACAATTTCAACGGCATCGTGGCCTATGAGCCGATCTGGGCCATCGGCTCGGGCGTGCCTGCGTCGACGCAGGACATCGCGGACATGATGGGCTTCATCCGCGCCGAGCTCACGCGCCAGTTCGGCGAGGCCGGAAAGACCATGCGGATTCTCTATGGCGGGTCGGTCAATGGGCGCGAGGCCCCCGCCATTCTGCCGATCGCCGAGGTCGGTGGCGCGCTGGTGGGCGGCGCCAGCCTGAAGGCGGACGCATTTCTGCCGATTGTCCGCGCCGCCATTGACCTGTAAACGGTCGGTCTGCGCCGCCCTATCGGAAGTCGAGAATGATCACCGTCCTGCTTTTTCTGCACCTGTTCGTCACCCTGGCCCTGATCGGCACCGTCCTGATCCAGCGCAGCGAAGGCGGCGGCCTGGGTATCGGCAGCAGCCAGGGCATGGGCAGCTTCATGTCCGGGCGCGGGACGGCCAACCTGCTGACGCGCACCACCTCGGTCCTGGCCGGCATCTTCATGGTGCTGTCGCTGACCCTGGCGGTCATGAACCGGGGTGCCGCGACCGGTGGCGGCCATGACATCCTGGCCCAGCCGCCCGCTCCGACGGCCCCCACGCCCGCTCCGGC
>NZ_JBDNXE010000089.1:0-17578 GCF_047721585.1 Gluconacetobacter sp. | reverse complement strand
GGATGGGGCTGTCGGGGGTCATGCGGGAAGTTCCTCTCGTGGTGGCGTTTCCATCATGGCGTGGGGCGGCCATGCTTGGCGAATGGCGTTTTCGGCCCGTATGGTATCGCAGTAACCGGAGTGTGCACCTCGTCATGACTGTCTTACGGAGCGGGCCGGCCAACCCAACGCTGCGAATTCTCGCCGTCGTTCTGTTCAACCTGATCTGCTACGTCGATATCGGTCTGCCGCTGGCGGTCATCCCGCTCTTTGTGCATGGCACGCTGGGCTATAATACCGTCATCGCCGGATTGGCCGTGTCGCTGCAATATCTGGCCACCTTCGCCTCGCGCGCGCAGGCGGGCCGGTTCGTGGACGAGCGGGGCGCGAAGCCGGCGGTGGTGATCGGGCTTGCGATCTGCGTGCTGGCGGGGCTGGCGCTGATGCTGTCGGGCCTGTTCATGCATGGGGCCGGGTTGGCCATGCTGCTGCTGATTGCCAGCCGCATCCTGATGGGGGTGGGTGAAAGCTGGACCGCGACCGGGGCCATCCTGTGGAATATCGGGCGTGTCGGGCCGGAACGGACGGCGCAGGTGATTTCCTGGAACGGCATCACTTCCTATGGCGGTATCGCCTTCGGGGCGCCGGTGGGCGCGGTGCTGGCACAGGCCCATGGGGTGCTGGGCGGGCTGGCCGGAGTGGGATTGCTCTCGGCGCTGCTGCCTGCGTTCGGATTGGCGTTGGCCACGCGATATGCCGCCGTGCCGCCGATTGCCAAGGGGGGCGAGGTCATGCCGTTCTCCCAGGTCTTCTGGCGCGTTTTGCCTTACGGCATCGTGCTGGCCTGCGGGTCGGTCGGGTTCGGGGCCATCTCGGCCTGTCTGTCGCTGTATTTCGCCGACCGGCACTGGGACGGCGCGGCGGTGGGGCTGATGGTGTTTGGCCTGGTCTTCGTTCTGGTGCGGCTGTTCTTCTCGCGCCAGATCGGCCTGCGCGGCGGGATGAAGGTGGCGGTGGTGTCGCTGCTGGTCGAGGTTGCCGGGCTGCTGCTGCTCTGGCGGAGCGCGGACGTGTTCTCGGCCGATCTGGGGGCTGCGTTGACCGGGGCCGGGTTCTCGCTGGTCTTTCCGGCCCTCGGGGTGGAGGCGGTGACGCGCGCGGGCCCGCATAACCGGGGGGCGGCGCTGGGGGCCTTCAGCGTCTTTCTCGATATCGGTATCGGCCTTTCCGGCCCGATGCTGGGGCTGATGATCCATAGTCTGGGCTATGGTCCGATGTTTCTGGTCTCGGCCCTGTTTACCGGCGCCGGGGTCGGTGCCACCCTGCTGCTGCGGGAGCGGTCCCGCCCCGATGCCGCCTGATGGCGGCTGTCTTTGTGGGGGGGGGCCGGATCTCGCGGATGATCCATCTTCAGGAGGATAACGACTCATGTCCGTTGTTGCCGTTGCCGTATTCTGCGGGTCCCGTTTCGGGGGCCGGCCAGCGTTCCAGGAGGCTGCGCGGGACCTGGGGCAGCAGCTTGGCGAAGCCGGTATGCGGTTGGTCTATGGCGGTGGCGATGTCGGGCTGATGGGCGCGGTGGCGGATGCGACGCTGGCGGCCGGTGGTGCGGTGTCTGGTGTGATCCCTTCCTTTCTTGAAGCGCGCGAGGTGATGCATCAGGGGGTGAGCGACCTGACAGTGACGGACTCGATGCACAGTCGCAAACAGTTGATGTTTGCCCGGGCCGATGCCTTCGTCGTGCTGCCCGGAGGCCTCGGTACATTCGACGAGACGATGGAAATCCTGACCTGGCGGCAATTGAAGCTGCACGACAAGCCGATCTTCATCGTCAATGTCGCCGGTTGGGCCGACCCGATGCTGGGCATGCTGCGGGCTGCGGTGGAAAACGGTTTCGCGGAAGCCTCGGCGCTGGATCTGTTCGCGGTCGTGCCTGACGTGGCCACGACGATGGTGCATCTGAAGGCCGTGGTGCGTAGCCCGGTCGTGGATGATGCCAGCCGGCTGTAGGGTTCGGCCGGGGCCGGATATGACGGCGGCATGACAAAAAACCGCTGCTCGGACGAATAGTTGACGCCCGGGCTCTTGCGGAGAGTCGAGAGGGCATGTATAGCCCCCCACACGAGTTCGGAGTGTAGCTCAGCCTGGTAGAGCACTGTGTTCGGGACGCAGGGGCCGGAGGTTCGAATCCTCTCACTCCGACCAGATTTTCCCTTATGTCGGGCGGCGTAATGCCGTTATGGGCCGAGTTGGGATTCCCGCTTTGCCGCGACTATCTGGCCCGCTCGGTGCCGTGACTCCCTAATCCGACTGAATCTGAGCAGGCCGAGAGCGGGTTGGCCTGCCGTCAGCACGCTTGTCCTGCCCGTGCCAGACCATGGGCGATCAGGCGGTCGAGAATTTCGGGGTAGTCGATCCCGCTGGCGGCCATCACCTTGGAATACATGCTGATATCGGTGAAGCCGGGGATCGTGTTCAGTTCGTTGACCAGGATTTGCCCGTCGGGTGTCAGGAAGAAATCCGCGCGGGCCATGCCGTCGCAGCCAAGGGCGCGGAAGGCTTGGGATGCGAGGGCTCTGATCGCATCCTCGGTCTCGCCGGGTAACGCGGCTGGCACATGCAGGCCGGCGCCGTCCTTGTCGATATATTTGGCATCGTAGGTATAGAAGCCGTGGCGGTCGGCGGGGATGATTTCGCCGGTTCGCGAGACGAACAGGGTGCCGTCGGCGGCTTCGAGAACCGCGCATTCGATCTCGCGCCCCTGAATGAATTGTTCGGCAAGCAGCTTCGTGTCGTGGCGGAAGCCTTCGGACAAGGCGCCTTCATAATCCGCGCGGGTCGAGACCTTGCTGACCCCGACCGAGGAGCCTTGGCGGGCGGGTTTGATGAAGACGGGCAGGCCGAGAGCAAGTTCCAGTTCTTCGAAGGTCGGCACGGCGTGCGGGTGGATCGTGACTGATCGGGCAGCAGGAATGCCGGCCTCGTTGAAGAGTCTTTTGGCGATGTCCTTGTCCAGGGCGTTCGCCGATCCGGGAATGCCGCAGCCGGCGAGCGGCACCTGGGCGACTTCGGCCAGGCCCTGTACTGCGCCGTCTTCGCCGTGAAGGCCGTGCAGGACGGGAAAGAGGATGTCGATTCCAGGCAAGGCGTAGGGCGCACCATCTGGCGGGAGTGCGATCACGCGCCCGTGGCCGCCCGGTACGAAACAGAGTTCTGTTCCATGGGATGGTTGCGCGAGGGTGCCGTCCTCAAGACGGCTTAGAATCCACAGCCCCTCGCGGGTGACGAAAATCGGAACGGCATCGTATTTCTCAGGAGAAAGTGCCCGCATGACATTGGTTGCGGAAAGAACCGAGACCGCATGTTCCGCCGACCGGCCACCAAAGAGAACGCCAACACGCAGCCTGCTCGCGTTACCGGTCGGAATCATCCTCTATTCCTCATCATGAATGAAGTTGAAGGGGTGAAGGGGACGACTGTCCCCTTCCGGGTGCAGGGCAGCGCCCTGCGTCATGTCCCCCTCAGGAAAACCGCCGCAGATCCAAAGTCCGAGGCTGTTCCAGCGACCGCCGCACAACGGGTGCCGGCATGGCCCCCACGGTATGGCCGAACGGAAAGAAGCGGATGCGGCGCCGGGCTTCGGCTTCGTTGGCGTTGACCGGCCGAGTTTCGTAGTTGCGGCCGCCGGGGTGGGCGACGTGGTAGGTCAGGCCGCCGATGCTGCGGCCGGTCCAGGTGTCGTACACATCGAACACCAGTGGGGTCTGCACGCCGACGGTGGGGTGCAGGGCGCTGGGTGGGTTCCACGCCTTGAAGCGTACGCCGCCGACATATTCGCCCTGGCGTTCGGTGCGGGTCAGCGGCACGCCGATGCCGTTGCAGGCGAGGATGTAGCGTTCGTCCACCCAGCCCGTGACGCGGGCCTGGACCCGTTCGGCGGAACTGTCGACATAGCGCACGGTGCCGCCGGCTGCCGGTTCCTCGGCCAGGGTGTGCCAGGGTTCCAATGCGTGGCGGAGGTCGAGCGTCATGCCCAGAAGGGGGACGGTGCCGATTTCGGGGAAGCGGAAGGCCATGTGCGGTGCGAACCAGTCGGCTTCCAGCGGGGCGCCGAGCGCGCGCAGTTCGGCGATGGCGTCGGTGAAATCGCGGCTGACGTAGTGCGGCAGCATGAAATCGTCATGCAGGCGGGTGCCCCAGCGTACCAGTCGCCGCTCGTAGGGCTGTTTCCAGAAGGCGGCGACGGCGGCGCGCATCAGCAGCATCTGGGCCGCCGCCATCTGGTGATGGGGCGGCATTTCGAAGGCGCGATATTCCACCAGCCCCAGCCGGCCGGACGAGGTTTCCGGCGCGTAGAGCTTGTCGATGCAGAATTCGGTGCGGTGCGTGTTGCCGGTGATGTCGGCGAGCAGGTTGCGGAACAGCCGGTCGGTCAGCCAGGGCGGCGTCGGCTGGTCGGGGCGGACCTGGGAGAAGGCGATTTCCAGTTCCGCCACGCTGTCGTCCCGGGCCTCGTCCACGCGGGGGTGCTGCGAGGACGGGCCGATGAACAGGCCGCTGAACAGATAGGAGAGCGATGGATGGTTGTGCCAGAACCCGACCAGCGATTTCAGCAGGTCCGGCCGGCGCAGGAACGGGCTGTCGGCGGCACGGGCGGCGCCCATCACCACATGGTTGCCGCCGCCGGTGCCGACATGGCGGCCGTCGACCATGAATTTCTCGGCGATCAGCCCGACCGCGCGGGCTTCGTCGTATAGCTGCTGGCTGCGGCCGATATGCTCGTCCCAGCTTGCGGCGGGGTGAATGTTGACCTCGATCACGCCGGGGTCGGGCGTGATCGAGAAATTGAGCAGGCGGGGGTCGCGCGGCGGCTGGTAGCCTTCCAGCACCACCTTGCGGCCGAAGGCGCGGGCGGTGTCCTCGACCGCCGCGCAGAGATCCAGCCAGTCTTCCGCCGCGTAGAGTGGGGGGAAGAAGACATGCAGGAGGCCGCCGCGTGCCTCGACGGCCAGCGCGGTGCGGACCAGTTCGGGCTCCTCGCGCCCGACTTCCACCAGATGAGCGGCGATGGCGCGGTCCAGCGGGATGCGTCCGGCGCCGCCGCCGGGATAGGGTGGCAGGGACGGGAGGTCCGACAGGGCGGGTTGTTCGCCTGGCTCGGCCCTGTCGGCGCGTCCGGGGGGCACGCCTTGCTCCGACCAACTGGGGCGCGTGCCGCCAGCCGAGGGGCCGGTACGGCGCGCCAGGGCGGGATGGGGCGGCAGCGGCGGCACGGGGGCGAACGGATCGCGCTCCATGTCGTGGTCGATATTGTCTTCGCTGGCCCAGAGGAGGCTTTGCAGCGGCAGGCGGAAGCCGACCGGTGCGTCGCCGGGGACCAGGAACATCAGGTCGCCCCGGAAGAACCAGCGCCCGGACTGCCAGCGGCGCACGCCGTCGCGTACCACGACGCGCAGCGGCAGCACGCTGCCGACCGGCACGTTCAGTCCGTGGCCGTAGACGCGGGCGAGGCGCTCGCGCTCCAGCGGGTCGCGCAGTTTGGAATCCTCGACGATCACGTTGGCTGGTAGCCGGTGCTCGCGCCACAGATAGTAATGGATGTCCTCATAGGCCGGACTGACGAGGCCGGGATCGACCTGCAACCGCTCGGCCAGCGCGCGGCAGAAGGCGGCGGCATCCTGTTCGGTCGCGGTATCGGTGTCGTCGTCGGAGGCCAGGAGCGCGGGATCGGTCCAGACCGGTTCGCCGTCGCGGCGCCAGTGGCATAGCAGTGCCCAGCGTGGCAGTTGTTCGCCGGGGTAATGCTTGCCCAGCACATGCTGGATCGCCGCCCCTTTCGACCAGAGCGGCAGTAGGCGCCGCAGCAGGCGCCCCGCATAGGCGCGCTTGGTCGGACCCAGCGCGTCGATGTTCCACTCCGGGGCGTCCATGTCGTCGGCGGCGATGAACGTGGGTTCGCCGCCCATCGTCAGGCCGACGGCGCCTTCTTCCAGCGTGGCATCGACCGCTCGCCCGGCCGCGACGATCGCCTGCCATTGCGCATCGGCGTAGGGGCGGGTGGTGCGGGGCGTTTCCAGCACCCGCGTGACGGCCATGGCGAAGTCGAATTCGGTCTCGCACTTGCCGACCAGGCCGGAGATCGGCGCGGCGGAGGCGGGCTCGGGCGTTGCGGCGAGGGGGATATGGCCCTCGCCCGTCAGCAGGCCGGAAGTGGCGTCCAGCCCGACCCAGCCGGCGCCGGGCAGGTAGACTTCGGCCCAGGCATGCAAGTCGGTGAAGTCCTCGGTGGGGCCTTCGGGGCCGGTCAGCGGCTTCTGGTCGGCCACGAGCTGGATCAGGTAGCCGGAAACGAAGCGCGCGGCGAAACCCAGATTGCGCAGCATCTGCACCAGCAGCCAGGCGCTGTCGCGGCAGGACCCCTTGCCCTGTTCCAGCGTTTCCTCGGGCGTCCAGACGCCGGGTTCCAGCCGCACTACATAGGCGATGCGCTGCTGGATCTGCTGGTTGAGCGCCACCAGCATGTCCACCGTGCGCTGGCGGCTCGGGTCGACGCCAGCCAGCAATTCGGCCAGCAGTGGACCCGGTTCCTCGCAGGCGCGGTAGGGGGCCAGTTCGCCGGCCAGCACGGGGTCGTAGGCGAACGGCCAGTGCTCGGCCTCGGGTTCGAGGAAAAAGTCGAATGGATTGATCGTGGCCATGTCGGCCACCAGATCCACCGTGACCTCGAAATGGGTCACGCGTTCGGGGAACACGACCCGGGCCTGATAATTGCCCGACGGGTCCTGCATCCAGTTGATGAAATGGGGTTTTGGCTCGATCCGCAGCGCGTACGACACGATCGGCGTGCGGGCGTGTGGAGCCGGACGAAGCCGGATGGTTTGTGGACCGAGCGAGACGGGACGGTCGTATTGATAACCGGTACGATGCGTCAGTGCGACATGCAGGGTCATGCGTCGACCTTGAACCAGAGTGATATTCCGCTCCGGGAACGGTAGCCCAGCATGGTCCGCCGCGCACAGGGGGGAAAGCGGAAATTCACGCGGGCTCGCCCCCGAATAATAGCAATACGGCGATGATGCCGATTGGGCCTTGGCGGCGGCGTAAATTCTTGCTTGGCTGTAACGGAAACACGGACCAGCAGGTGGGGTGGACATGAATCCTTCGCGCCTGATCTCCTGCCATGCACGGGAGAAAACGGGACAATGAGCGACCACAGAGGCGATCTGGGGCAGGACGACACGCAGCAGGGACCGGGCCTGTTCGTGTCCTATGATACACCGGATTTCTATTGCGAACTGATGAACCGGCGGGACCCGCCGCCGGCCAGCCTGACCCTGATCCGGGACAGGCTGGCGCATTTCGGGCTGACGGAACTGCGCCAGAGGGCCCGCGTCGCCGAGGCGGACCTGTATAATCTGGGCATTACCTTCACCGTTTATACCGATCGCGACGCGATCGACCGCATTCTGCCCGTGGACCTGATCCCGCGCGTGCTGACGGCCGCTGAGTGGGACCATGTCGAACGCGGGGTGCAGCAGCGGGTTGCCGCGATCAATCATTTCCTGTGGGATATCTATCACGAGCGGCGCATCCTGAAGGATGGCGTCGTGCCCGCCGGGCTGGTGCTGGGAAATTCCAACTACCGGCCGGAGATGGAAGGGCTGGACGTTCCCGGACGGGTCTATGTCCATATCAACGGCACCGACCTGGTCCGTGATGGTGCTGGGAACTTCCTGGTTCTGGAGGATAATGCGCGCACGCCTTCGGGTGTGTCCTACGTCATCGAGAACCGGCATATGATGCTGCGCAGCATGCCGGATCTGGCCGTCGGGCTGGATCTGATGCCGGTGGATGAATACGGGCCGCGCCTGCGCCGCGCACTGACCGAAACGGCACCCGCCGGCGTTCAGGATGCGCAGGTGGTGCTGCTCTCGCCCGGCATCTACAATTCCGCCTATTTCGAGCATGTCTTCCTGGCACGCGAAATGGGCGTGCCGCTGGTCGAGGGCCGCGACCTGATGGTGGAGAACGGGCGCGTCTTCATGCGTACCGTGGCGGGGCCTCGGCCGGTCCATTCGATCTATCGCCGTCTGAATGACGATTTTCTCGACCCGCATGTGTTCAATCCCGACAGTATGCTGGGCGTGCCGGGGCTGGTGGATGCCTATCGCCGGGGCAATGTGACGATCGCGAATGCGATCGGCACCGGGGTCGCGGACGACAAGGCCGTCTATGCCTACATGCCGCGCATCATCCGCTATTATCTGGGCGAGGAGCCGATCCTCTCGAACGTCGAGACCCATATCTGCGCCGAGCCGGAGGGGCTGGCCTATACGCTGGCCAATCTCGACAATCTGGTGGTCAAGCCGGTCGGTGAATCGGGTGGCTACGGACTGATTATCGGGCCGCATGCGACCAAGGCCGAACTGGAGGCGTTCCGCGCCAGCCTGCTGGCCGATCCGGCCAATTACATCAGTCAGCCGGTGATCGATCTGTCGGTCTGCCCCACCTTGTGCGAGGCCGGGGTCGAGGCGCGGCATGTCGATCTGCGGCCCTTCGCGGTGACCGGGGACTCGACCTGGGTGCTGCCCGGTGGGCTGTCGCGCGTGGCATTGCGCAAGGGATCGCTGGTGGTCAATTCCTCGCAGGGCGGGGGATCGAAGGATACGTGGGTGCTGGCATCATGAATCCTGTCATGATCGATATTCCTCCGGGCGGCATCGGCATGCCCAACCTGTTGTCGCGCTATGCCGAATGCACCATCTGGCTGGCGCGCTACATGGAGCGGATCGAAAATCTGGCCCGCCTGATCGACGTGACCGAAACGTTCGTGCGCGCCCGCAGCACCAGCACCGGGTGGCTTTCGATCGTGCAGATCAACGCCGACGACGAACGGTTCTTCGAGCGGCATGAGGTGGCGTCGGAGGAAAATGTCGTCGGCTTCTATGTCATCGACCGGGAGAATCCGAATTCCATCGTCTCGATCGCGCATGCGGCGCGCGAGAACGCGCGTTCGCTGCGGCCGCTGATCTCGACCGAGATGTGGATGCATCTGAACATGTTCACCAATGCGGTCAGTACGCTGGGGCCGAGCGATATTCGTGCGTCCAACCTCTCCGCGCTGTGCGCGCGGCTGAAGCAGGATTGCCAGACGCATCATGGCATCACCGAAGGTACGTTCTATCGTGACCAGGCCTGGCTGTTCTATCTGATCGGCCGCAATCTGGAACGGGCCGACCAGATCACGCGGCTGATCGACATCAAATATCACACGCTGCTGCCCAGTGTCGCCGGGGTGGGGTCCGAGGTCGATATCGGCCAGTGGGCCGCCGTGCTGCGCTCGGCCGCCGCCTATCATGCCTTTCGCCGCACTGTGCGGGACGACATGACGCCGGCTCATGTCGTCGGCTTCCTGCTGAAGAATGACGGCTTTCCCCGGGCGCTTTCGACCAGCCTGCGACAGCTTTACTGGGCGGTCGGCCACCTGCGCACCGATTACGGGCTGAAGAACGGCTACGCTGCCGCCGAGCGGATCGAGGAACTGCGCGCGACCCTGGCGGAACAGACGGTGGAGGATATCATCGTGCGCGGCCTGCACGAGTTCCTCGACTGGGTGCAGCGCGAATTGCATTTGGTACAGGGCGAGATCGCCCGAGCCTTCTGGCCACCTGCCATGCCGGCCCCGCCCGCCAATCCGGCGCCCGATGCTGGCTTCAGTCAGGAACAGTCTCAATCATGACTTCGGCGTTTAATCCCGGCCATATGCTCCATGCCACGCCATTCTATATCGACGGGGCGTGCGTCGCGCTTCTGGCCCCGCGCGTGTTTGATGTTATCGATCCGGCCACTGAAGCGCCCTGTACCGCCATTGCGCTGGGCAATGCGGATGATGTCGACGGTGTGGTGACGGCGTCGCGGGGCAGGCGGCGCGGCTGAGCACGCATACGCGGTAGGTGCAGGAGCCTATCCTGCGCTATGCCGAGGCGATTCAGCCGAGCTTTGGTGGCGATCTGGCCGATGACGGCCACATCATGTTCACCTGCTCCGGTTCCGAAGCCAACAATCTGGCGTTGCGATATACGCTATTTCAATACGCTCGGCGGCAATTCGGTGGCGATTGCGGCTGCGTAGGCGATGCTTGACATTCTGCGGGAAGAGGCGTTGTCCGTGCAGGCGGACCGCGTGGGCGACTATATTCGCGGTGTGGGCCTGGATGTCGGCGTGGAAATGGTAAAGGACGCAGCCAACAAGGAACCGGACGGTGCATTCGCGGCCGGCATCGTCAACGGCCTCAGAGATCGGCATGTTCTGATTTCGGCGACGGGATTCCACGCCAACATACTCAAGATCCGCCCCCCCTTGGTGTTCACGACGGATGATGCGGACCGGTTGCTGCTTCATGCCGAAGCGCTGCTTGAGGAACTGGCCGGATAGACAGTCCGGCGTTCGTCCGCGCGGCGTTTAAGGAGTGATCAATCTCTTGCCATCATGCTGTCGGCTGGCGTGGCGGGGCTGCGCCCTGTCCCGCATGTGGTTTTTGGCACGATCATGGTCTTTTCGTTGTTGCGGTGCCTGCACCGCCCCTCCCGGTCGCCTGGCCGCGTCCGGCTGGAGGACATTGCCGAATCCTCCGTGCTGCTTGAATCCTGTCCGGCGCGGGCCGCGTGTTTCGCGCCGGCCGATGCACGGCGCACTGATGTTGCCAACCCGTTTCTGAATTGGGTCAGCACGCCGATCGGCCTGACGGCCCATGTTCTGCGCGATGTCGTGTATGACGTGGACAGCCGGGTGCTGATCAAGGACGGGAATCTGGTGGAGGAGACATGCTATCTCCAGCCGTCCGAAGTGCTGGCGGCATTGCGGGTCGATCGGGCGCGCCTGGTCCGTCATGCAGGGCCGGGTGTTGCGGTCCCGTGCAGCGACCACTGGCCGGGCAATTACTATCACTGGATGACACATGCGCTGCCGGTGATGGCGGCGCTGTCGGACCGGCCGGAAATCCGCCGTTGGGGGCGGCCGTGCTGGCTGCTGCCCGACCTGCTGCCGTGGCAGCGCCAGACGCTGGATCTGCTCCGTGCCGATGGCGGTGGACGGCAGGCCCTCACGGCCGGGCGTCAGTATCGGCTGGATCGTGCCGTCTATTGCAATATCGTCGCTGGGGCAGCCGATTTCGCGCTGTCGCGCCTGTGCCAGTCGGTTTTTCCGCGCATGGCGGAGCGGGTGCCGGTTACGCGCCGGCGCGGGCTTCGCCTGTATGTCGATCGGGGTGGGGCGGGCAATCGTGCGATCCCGAACGAGGCGGCGCTGGCGGCGGCCCTGGCAGCGGAAGGATTCTGCGTGGTACGGCCCGAGCGGATGACGGTCAGCGAGCAGATCGACCTGTTCCGCGCGGCGGCGATGGTGGTGGGGCCTCTGGGGGCGGGCATGACCAATATCGGATTCTGCCGTCCGGGCACCCTGGTCTATGAACTGGTGCCCGATCATCATGCCAATCCGTGCTTTCTGGCGATGGCGATGCGCGGACATCTGAATTACTGGGCGGATCAGTACCCCACCGGGGCGACGGCACGGGATCATGTCGCCCGTTGGGAGGACGGAATCGACGTGGGGCGGGTATTGCGCCAGGTGTCGGGCCTCTGGTCGGGCGGCACGCGGCCGGTCCTGGTATCGGACGGCGCCGCGTAGGCCGCGCCGTCCGATGGGGTGGTTCAGGCGGCGGTGGCGCCTTTCCGGCTGCGGCCGGGGACCAGCAGGCTGATGACCACCACGGTGCCGATATTCACCAGGAGCGCCAGCAGGCCGGTCGAGACCAACTGGTGCATGCCGCCGATCGACAGCATGTGGGTGGGCTTCAGCCCGTCATGGAAGCAGACATAGGTGCCGTACAGTGTGCCCACTGCCCAGCCCGCCAGCATCGCGGGGGCCGAGAAGCGCAGCTTCGTGATGCCCAGCACGAGTGCAGGAAAGGTTTGCAGGATCCACAGGCCGCCCAGAAGCTGGAGGTCGATGGCGAAATGGGCGTTCAGGAACAGCACGCAGGCCAGCGCGCCCAGCTTGACCGCGAGGGCGACGAAGCGCGAGGCGCGGACATTGTTGCGCAGGCCGGGTGCGATGTTGCTGGTGACCAGGTTCGCGGCGCCGATCGCCATGACGGCGGCGGGGACCAGCGCGCCCACGGCGATGGCCGCGAAGCAGAAGCCGGTGAACCAGTCGGGGAAGATGGCGGTGAACAGGTTCGGGACGATCGCCGAGGTGTTGGTCGTCACGACCCCGGCCGCGTGCGCCATCAGCCCGAGCATGGCGATCAGGCCCAGCAGCAGCGTGTAGGCCGGCAGCATGACCGCGTTCTTGCGGATCGTGTCGGCCGAGCGCGCGGCCAGAACGCCGGTGAGCGTATGCGGATAGAGGAAGGCCGCCAGCGCCGATGACAGGGCCAGCGTGGCATAGGGCACGCTCTGGCCCGGCATCAGTGCGTGGCCTTCCGTCGGGTGGGGCAGGTGCTGCGCCGCCGTGGCGAACATGGCGCCATAGCCGCCCAGATGCAGCGGAATGACCGTGACCGCGGCCAGGACCGCGATATAGATCATGATATCCTTGATGAAGGCGGTCAGCGCCGGCGCATGCAGGCCGCCCAGCCACGTATAGGCGGCCAGCGACAGGAAGGCGACGATCAGCGGGATCTCGCCCGGCAGGCCCAGGGCTTCGATGACCGTGCGGATGCCGATTAATTGAAGCGCGATATAGGGCATGACCGCGATCAGGCCGCTGGCGGCGATGGCCAGTTCCAGCGCCCGGCTGTCGAAGCGTGCGCGGACGATGTCCGCCGCCGTGGCGTGCTTTCCGTCATGGGCGATCTGCCACAGGATGGGCATGACCAGGAACACGAACGGATAGACGATGATCGTGTAGGGCAGCGCGAAGAAGCCGAATGCGCCGGTCGCGTAGATCAGCGCGGGCACCGCGATGACCGTATAGGCGGTGTAGAAATCGCCGCCGACCAGGAACCAGGTGACCCAGGTGCCGAACTGGCGGCCGCCCAGGCCCCAATCCTCGGACCCGTGGGCATCGGACTGCCCGGAGCGGGTGCGTCCGCGCCACCATGATACCGTGCTGCCCAGCATGATGGTCATGGCGAAGAACAGGATGAAGACGACCAGGGCGGGGGTGGATGGTACGTGCGATGACATCAGCGTGCGTCCCGCTTCCAGACGACCCACACCAGGAGGGACGTCACCGGTACCCAGGCGAGCTGGTACCAGTAGAAGAAGGGGAAACCCAGCAGGGTCGGTTCCGTTCGGTCATAGAACGGAAGCCAGAGCAACCCGACAAAGGGCAGCAGCAGAGCCAGGTACAGCGTTTTCATCCCGATTATGGCCTTATTTTCTTGCTTGATTGCGGGCATCCAACAATGAGGTTGCCTATCCCCATCGGCATGTCAACCGGCAGTTTTTGTCGGGCCTGGGAGCGCTGACCGCGTGAAAAAGGATCGTAATTGATGCGCCTTCCGGCTAGAAGGACCCGGTGGGGTCCTGACTGATAAGAACAAGAACAAACAGTGCGCGTATGCGGCGGTGGACCAGGAGATGTTCACGTTCCACAGTAGAATGGGCGGGACAGAGGAGAGAGCTATGACAAAGTGGGTCTATAGTTTCGGTGGCAGCGCGAATGAAGGCGGTGCCGGCATGCGCGACTTGCTCGGTGGCAAGGGAGCCAATCTGGCGGAAATGGCGGCGATCGGCCTGCCTGTCCCGCCCGGTTTTACCATTACGACCGAGGTTTGTACCGCGTTCTACGACAATGGTCGTGCCTATCCCGAGGATCTGCGTACGCAGGTCGCGGCGGCGCTGGCCGGGATCGAGGGCGCGCTGGACCTGCGTTTCGGCGATCCGGCGGCCCCGCTGCTGGTCTCTGTCCGCTCGGGTGCGCGGGTGTCGATGCCGGGCATGATGGACACCGTGCTGAACCTGGGCCTGAACGACGAGACGGTCGAGGGGCTGGCAGCCAATTCAGGCGATGCGCGTTTCGCCTGGGACAGTTATCGCCGCTTTATCCAGATGTATGGCTCGGTCGTGCTGGGCGTATCCCATCACCGCTTCGAAGACCTGATCGAGGAAACCAAGCGCGGTGCCGGCGTGCAGGACGACACCCAACTGACCGATCAGGACTGGCGGGACGTTGTGGTGGGCTACAAGGAGATCGTGCAGCGTGAGACCGGCGCGCCGTTCCCCATGGACCCGCACGAGCAGCTCTGGGGCGCCATCGGCGCGGTGTTCGGATCGTGGATGAACCCGCGCGCCAATACGTATCGCCGCCTGCATGACATTCCCGCGAGCTGGGGCACCGCCGTCAATGTTCAGGCGATGGTGTTCGGCAATATGGGCCAGGATTGCGCCACCGGTGTCTGCTTCACCCGTGATCCCTCCACCGGCGAGAACGTCTTCTACGGCGAATATTTGATCAACGCGCAGGGCGAGGACGTGGTGGCGGGCATCCGCACGCCGCAGCCGATGTCCCAGCAGCGGGCTCGCGAGGGCGAGCTGTCGATGGAGCGCGCGCTGCCCGAGGCCTACGCCGAGCTGCTGTCGGTGCGCGATATCCTGGAGCGTCACTATCGTGACATGCAGGACATCGAGTTCACCGTGCAGAACAACCGCCTGTACATGTTGCAGACCCGCACCGGCAAGCGCACGGCCGCAGCGGCGCTGCGCATCGCCATCGCGATGGCGGAGGAAGGCCTGATCTCGCATGAGGAAGCGATCCGTCGCGTTCCGCCCTCGTCGCTCGACCAGCTCCTGCATCCGACGCTGGATCCGGACGCGCCGCGCACCATGCTCAGCCGTGGCCTGCCGGCTTCGCCGGGCGCGGCTGGCGGTGCCATCGTCTTCAGTGCCGAGGACGTCGAGATCCGCGCCGCGCGGGGTGAGGATGTGATCCTGGTCCGCATCGAGACTTCGCCCGAGGACGTGCATGGCATGCACGCCGCCCGTGGCGTGCTGACCACCCGTGGCGGCATGACCTCGCACGCCGCCGTGGTGGCGCGTGGCATGGGGCGCGTCTGCGTTGCCGGTGCCGGCGGCATTCACGTCGACTACAAGGCCAAGACGCTCTCGGTCGGTGCGACGGTGCTGAAAGAGGGTGAATGGATCACCCTGGACGGCGGCACGGGTGAAGTCTTCGCGGGACGGGTGGCGACCATCGAGCCGACCCTTTCGGGCGATTTCTCCACCCTGATGGGCTGGGCCGACAGCGTGCGCCGGATGAAGATCCGCGCCAATGCCGAAACGCCCGATGACGCGCAGACCGCGCGCCATTTCGGTGCCGAGGGCATCGGTCTGTGCCGGACCGAGCACATGTTCTTCGCGCCGGACCGGATCGGCTTCGTGCGGCAGATGATCATGGCCGGCGACGCGGCAACGCGCGTGCGCGCCATCGACGCGCTGCTGCCCTTCCAGCGCCAGGATTTCCAGGACCTGTTCCGCATCATGGCGGGGTTGCCAGTGACGATCCGCCTGCTGGACCCGCCGCTGCATGAGTTCCTGCCGCATGGCGAGGCGGAGCTGGCCGATGTTGCTGCTGCGATGGGCGAAAGCCTGGAAGCGGTGGCGGCACGCAAGGCGGCGCTGTCGGAATCCAATCCGATGCTGGGGCATCGTGGATGCCGGCTGGGCCTGACCTATCCGGAACTCTACGCCATGCAGACCCGTGCGATCATCGAGGCGGCGATTGCCGTGTCGGCCGAAACCGGCCAGGCGGTGGTGCCGGAGATCATGATCCCGCTGGTGGGCATGGAAAGCGAGTTGCGCCGGACCCGTACCATCGTCGAACAGGCAGCGACCGAGGCGCTTGCGGCTTCTGGCACCACGCTGGACTACAGCATCGGCACCATGATCGAGCTGCCGCGCGCGGCGCTGACGGCCGACCGGATCGCTCAGCAGGCCGATTTCTTCTCGTTCGGGACCAACGACCTGACGCAGACGACCTTCGGCTTCTCGCGTGACGACGTGGGCACGTTCCTGCCCTTCTATCTGGAGCATGACCTGATCCCCCGCGATCCGTTCATCTCGATCGATCAGGAAGGCGTGGGCCAGCTTGTCTCCATGGGTGTGGAGAAGGGCCGGAGCGTCAAGCCGGGCCTGAAGCTGGGCGTATGCGGCGAGCATGGCGGCGATCCGGCCTCGATCGGGTTCTTTGAATCCGTCGGGCTGGATTATGTGTCCTGTTCGCCGTTCCGGGTGCCGATCGCCCGTCTCGCGGCGGCCCAGGCCGCGCTGGCCGCGCGCGACGCAAAGGCGCCGGCCGCGAAGGTTCGCTGACCGAAGCACCGGCCCCGCCATGCCCGCATCGTTCGCGGGTATGGCGGGGCCGGGTTTTCTGATTGTTTTACTGGCGGAGCCCGGTTGCTTCCATGTCGCATCACATCGTGCTGCATCTGGTCTCGGATGCGACGGGACAGACGCTGGATTCCGTCGTCCGGGCTTCGATCGCCCAGTTCAGCCATACCGAAGTCACCTGCCATCGCTGGAACCTGATCCGTACCCGGTCGCAGTTGCGGCGGGTGCTGGAAGCCATCGAGCAGGATCGGGGGCCTGTCCTGTCGTCGGTGGTGGATCAGCGGCTGCAACACGAACTGACGATCGGCTGCGCGCATATCAAGGTGCGGCTGGTCAATGTCCTGGATCCGGTTACCGCCGTGTTGCAGGACGAACTCGGCGAGAAGGCGATCGGCCGGCCGGGCGGCCAGTATGTGATGGACGACGCCTATTTCCGCCGGATCGACGCCATGCATTTCGTGCTGGCGCATGACGACGGGCAGGAGATTGGCGGCCTGTCGCATGCGGATGTCATCCTCGTCGGTATCTCGCGTGCGTCGAAGACGCCCACGTCCTTCTATCTGGCCAATTGCGGGGTAAAGGCGGCGAACGTGCCCCTGATTCCCGATCTGCCGTTACCGGACGAATTGCTGCATGTTTCGCGCCCGATCGTGGGGCTGACGATCGACCCTGACGTGCTGATCAGCATCCGCCGCCATCGTCTGGATGTGATGGGCGATCGCCGGTCGGAAATGCTGCTGCGGACGGATAATCCCTATATCGACCCCGAACGGGTCGAGGAGGAAGTCCGCTGGGCCAGGCGGCTGTGCGCGCGGCATGGCTGGCCGCTGGTGGATGTCAGCCGCCGTTCCATCGAGGAAACCTCGGCCGCGATCATGGGCCTGATGGCCGACTGGGAAGAGCGCCGCGCCGCCGCCCATCCGACGTGACGCGTCATCGGGCCGGATAGGCTCCAGGCGCCGCGTTATCCCGTACCCGGCCTTTGCCGCGCACCCGCCATTCGGTGGGGGACCCGTTTCCGGGATCGCTACGATGGCGTTAGATATCGATCTGTCCTTCCTCTGAAAAATACCATCTTTCGTGCCTATATGGGTCGGGCACGCGGGGGAGTTCGGCAGATGCGGCGATTTCTGATGGTGGGGGCGGCTACGGTCATGCTGGGCGTGGCGATGGCCCCGGCCGGAGCCCTCGCTCAGCGCGGCGGTGGCGGCGGGCACGGCGGGGGGGGCGGCGGAGGCCATGGGTTTGGCGGCGGCGGTGGCTACCGA
>NZ_JBDNXE010000088.1:0-17918 GCF_047721585.1 Gluconacetobacter sp. | reverse complement strand
TCTCCTCCCGCAGCAGAAGGTTCTCACGGCGTAATCTCTCATTCTCAAGCAATAATGAGACCTGTGCGCGGGTGGTGGATATTGTCGGTGCCATCTCAATTTGATGAAGAAAACGCGATATTGATACCTGTTTTCTTACTGCCGAGGGCGCTGCACAACGCGTTGCATGGGGGGTATGGTGTCAACCATATCACGCCGCTACAGCGAGGATATTGAGTGTCCGTCTGAGATTGTAGGCAATGGCTGTGACGTGGATCTGGATGGCGGTTTTGGCGAGACCGCGCCATCGCATCCGGCGTAACCCATAGCTGCGCTTCCAGGTGCCGAAGATCTTCTCGATCCGGCCCCGGGTCCGATGGACGTCATCGTTCCATGCCTTCAGTTGGGCAAGCGTTTCCTGTTCGTCCCGCCCCCACATCGACGTTGCGGCAACGCGGAGCGTACCGCCTTTTGAGCGGACTGCGTCGCGGAAATGATTGCCCCGATAGGCGCTGTCGGCAAAAACCTCGCCCAGGTCGTTGGGTATGGCATCCGGTCCAGCCCGGCCATCGTTGATATTGGCTGGCATAATCGCAATCTGCTCGACCAAAGCGGTCGTGGCATCGGCGCCGACATGGGCCTTGAAGCCATGCACGGCCTTGCGTCCTTTGTGCTTGACCCACCGTGCCTCGTTATCGCGTTCCGCTTGCGACGCGATGATCGTCGCATCGACGATCGTACCGGTCTTGATCCGAATGGCCCTCGATTTTAACTGACCCGTCACCGCTTCGAACAGGGCTTGATCAAGCGAGTGGCTGGCCAGTTCGCGTCTGAACCGCACGAAGGCTGTGCGCTCCGGTGTGGGTTCGTGTGCGGAAAATCCGCAGAACCGGCGAAAGGATGTTCGATCGTCCAAAGCTTCAGCCAGTTTGACATCGGAGAGGTCATACCAGACCGCAAGCAGCATCGCCCGGAACATCGCAAGCGGTGGCCATGCGGCTTCGCCTTTCGGCGCGGCGTAGAGTGAGCCAAGCAGCGCAGCAATTGCCTGCCAGTCGATCAAGGCCGAGATGTCATCCAATGATGACGACTTCTGATCCTGTCCCGAAAATGCCAGGCAATCCTGACCAATCGACCGGTGCGCCATCGTCATGCTCCAGGCTTGATATCAGGCAAAAGAGAATCACTTTTCGTCCTAAAAATCCACCACCCGCGCACAGGTCTCATAACGCTGCATGATCCGTTGCATCAGCAACCACAGTGTCGTGCTGCTGCGCATCGCGGATCCATTTCTTCAACGTCGAAGAGCCGATACCCAGATCCTGGGCAATACGCTCACGTGACAGACCGCTGCTCAGAGCTAAACGCACCGCCTCGTGCCTGAACTCAGCCTTATAAACTCGTCCCATTCCAAATCTCCTTCATGACCATCTTCGGTCTTAAAGGTCCGGAACTAAACCGTGACACGTCCATCAGCACATTGATCCCGGAATAATGCCGCCCGGTGGCGGCATTCCTCGGCATAGCGAGCGGCGCCTTTGCGGCGGCCGTACCCCGGGGCTGGACCCAGGGCAGCCGCCCAGCCTCCAACTCGCTGATGATCTTGGTGGTGATTTCGTCGTACAGGTTGGCGTGGCCGTGGCCGGCTTCGTGGCGGTGCTTGGACATCGCGGGTCTCCGCGCCGGGCGCCGGAGGCATCTCCTCCAGCCCTCAACCCGTCACGGCAAAACCGGACCGCACTCTCACTCTCTAAACGGGGGCGTTGCGGGAGCTCCTGGCAGAAGGGCTCGAGCGCAGCGTGCCAAGATTGGCAGGCGGAACGCGTTCGCAGCGCAGATCGAGACCCTCGCGATGGAGCACAAGCCGCGTCAAGGCGAAGCTCGCCTCGGCGCCCCGCTACGTAGTTCTTCGTTATAAGTTTCCCAGCACTTTCATTGCTGCTGTCTTCGGATCCCCATAGAAGACTGGGTCGACGTGCTCCATAATGTCAGCGCTCACATCGAGAAAATTTCGTTTATTCTCTATCGGAATGAGTGAGCGCTTCGCGCCATTGTCTTTCGCGACTTGAAGGGGCTCGGTCAAGGATCGCAACGGCTTGATATTCCCTTGCACGCTCATGTCGCCAAGCACGAGCAGCGCGGGACTGACTGGCGCTTTGCGAAGTGCCGAATAGGCCGCCACGAAGAACGCGACGCCGATCTCGGCCTCAACGCGATTTCCCAATAAATCGATCACCTCGACGTGGAGGTCAGAAGTCTCAAGATCCCGGGTAATCCCAAGCTCGGCCTTCTTCGCTTGGACATAGCTAAAGGCTCGCTGCACCGATTCTTTCATTGCACCAGAAATGCCACCGGCCAACCGTAGCTTTGCAGTGCCGCTAGAAACGGACACCTCCAACCGATAAAGGCCGACGGTTCCGTCGGACGTCACGCCGGCCGTATAGACACTTCCAGGAGACAGGGGATCGGCGGAAATCAAATCGCGTCCACCCTGCTCGGGGACACCAACAAAGCGCTCTTCGCCGGTGTCCTGGACCGTGTAGCTGAACGACGTTTGGTAATATTCAAAGGACCCCATTTTCTTGAGCTGTTCCTTCACGCGTCTCCGTCCTTCGAGAGCAAGCTCAAGAATTTCTGCGAGCTCCTCCTGTGTCACGTCGCCATCAGGAAATAAAATTTTTATCAATCCAGACACGGTCTTCCTGACCGCTTTACGATCGCGCGCGTTCAAATGCGCGCCCATCGAAAAGAACCGGTCGATAATCTCAGTGAAGTTGTGCTTGCGCATGTCGCGCAGCGCCTCAGCGAGATAGTCCACAACAAAGCCGTAGTGGTCCGTGAACAGCTCGTTCCGCATCTGCGGAATCTCCCAGCCAGGGAGATAGAAGTGCAGCCGGTCGATGAATGCCATGTCGTCACGAATAGTGTCGGGCATCGGCGCGAAGAGATGGCCCGTCTGGACCATGACGTCGATCGGCTGATTGGTGTTGCCGAACATAGCTATGCTGGCATCCCCTGCAACGGCCTCCTGTCCACGTTGGAAGGTGCCAGACTCGCAGTACGTTTTCATCGTCGTGATGACTTCCTTAGGCATCTTCTGGAGGTCCGCGACCTCGTCGAAGCCCACGACATCCCAGATCTGGACCATGCCCTTTTGACGCCCCGACATGTGGCCGAACAGATTGGCGACTGTCGTCCCTCCCGTCAGAAGCGCTGTGTACGGCGAAACCTCCTGGACCACGTAGCTCTTGCCGGTCCCGCGAGGGCCAAGCTCAACAAGGTTGTAGTTCCGCTCCGCCAAAGGGATGAGTCGAACCAAGAAGAGCAGCTTGAGCCGCCTAGACATCTCCCCGGGCTCGTATCCCATGCTCCGTACGATCAGATCTAACCACTCGTCGGTGGTGAACTGTTTTCTGACATTGCGGTATTCGTCGAGGTCGAACGTCGCGATTTGAATGGGGACTAGCTTGTCGATCCAAAACGGATTTTTGCCCTTCGACTCCTCGTCGGTTTCGAACCGCATGTCGACTTGCACCCACACGCCCCCCATAAGCAGGCGCTCATAATCACGCACGTATTGGCTGGGTATATGAAGGAATTTGTTATTAAAATTTACGCCTTCTGCCCAGTAGTCGGAATCGACCAGCCGCACTTTGACCTTGTCGATGAAAGAATATTTTCCACTCTCTTTGACCTTGCTCTGTGCCTTCGCAGACTCGTCTGGTCGAATATAGTTGTTTGCGAGCGTGTCGTTGACGACCTGCAGCCCCATCTGAATTGCGAGCTCATCGGACGAGGCGCAATATTTTCCAAGTAGAAACTCCAGCACGAAGACGGGCACATTGGCCCCTACCTTGACCTTGCGAACGAGATCCTTCCGGACAACCTTTCCGGCGAACAGCTGGTTCGCTTTGTTGTCGAGTGCGTCACGGGCCGGCGGTGTACCATTGCTCATGCTTAAACTCCGAGACGGACCGGGATGTCGGTGGGTGAGCGATACAGCTCCGCGTCAGTTGTCGGGTTTTGGATGACGACGCGGAGCGACGGCACGCTCTCGTCGCTCAGCAAGAACGCCACCGTGACCTGCTTCCCGGCCTCCAATTTCACGCAGCCTGTCGAGCGATCGAACTCGCCGTCGATGGCCATTCCGACGCCGCCCACTTGCTTTCCGGCGGACATAAGAAGCGGGCGGACCACCAGTTCGGTTGAAAACAGGGAGAGATTCTTGCCGTCGAGTTGGATCACCACGCTGAAGATGCGGTTGGTGACCGCGTCGGGCAGGCCGATGGCCGCTACTGGTCCCGAGGACGAACGCCCCGGCGCGCTCGTCTTCATGCGGACCGTTACAACTGGGATGACCATTTCCTGCAATGATGGGCCGCCGTGGTGGAATGCCAGGTCACCCCCGGCCTTGAAGACCCCACTTCCCAAGGGAAATACAAAATCGAGATCGGAGTCGTACCCAAGCGCGGAGGCCGTCACGCGCACGCAGCCAGACGGTGTTGTGCCACCGCGACCAATCCAGCAGCGCCGGTGAAGGTCGACTTCGTCGCCTCCCGGCGACGCGATTCGCATCGATTCATCGCGGTCAGATGGAAAAAAGAGGTGGCCGTGATCTGCGGTCAATACGCAGTGCTCGACACCAGCTGCCGCGAGCTTTCGGATGGCCCGGGCGAGATTATCGATGACGGTGTCCATCACCTGCCGAGCCTGGAAAGTGAACCCGCGCTCGCCCGCGTGGTCGATTTCCTGCGACCTGACAATGATGACCTGAGAACCCTCGATCTTCTTGGCAAGTCTAGACGGTTGCAAACTCAGCAATTCGTCGAGCGCGATGTCCGACAGTTTGGGGATCCGCGAGGCGGCAAATTTCTTCCGTGCGGTTAGGTCAGGAAGGAACGCGTCATCGATCCGAGCCCCCAGTGCTCCGCCCTGCTCGACCACACTGAAGCTTGAAGATGCCCCCGGCTGAAGGGCCGCCATCCCAATCGGGGTAATGCTCGGGAGGGCGCAGACGGCTGCGCGCACGCTGACTTCTACCGACTTTGGGAGTCGCTCTGAGAGTTCGACGCCCATCTCGAAGCGCATGGCATCGACGAAGAAATAGGCGACGGGCTTCGGCTGTTCGGAGACGACTTCACTAAAAATCCTAGTCTGGTGCAAGCAACTCGAGACGGCCCAGTTGGCCGCCACGAGCGCTCGCGTGAAGCCGTCGGCCATCGCGCGGCAAGCGTCCTCATAGACGCCGCGCACGATCCCTAGCGGGCGCTCTTCGGGCTCGTCGTCAAGGTTGGCGACCCATGCTTCAAGCCGCCGTTGAGCCTGATCCAATCGAAACCAACCGTTCTTGGCTACGTAGGCGTCGATCCAGCCGTTGGCGTCGACTGAGGCCTTGCCGACCGCCGCCCGAACGGCCACGCCGAGGGCGCCCAGCTCGGCCATGCGACGGCAGGCCTCCCATTGCGCCTTTCGACCGACATCCCGATCGAGCCAGAAACTTTGCTCGCGGCCGGTGATCAGTTCGAGGGCCTGATCAAACTTCTTCTGTGCGACGAGGTCGCCGCAGTGCGCGAGCAACGCTTGTTCCTCGAAGCGGAAGGTATCGATCGATCCGAGGGTTCCTGCGGAAATGGCGGCCGCGTCCAGCCCAAGTTCGGCCTCCACGCGGTCGGCCATGCCGGGATAGGCCTCCGAAAATTTGGTGCGAAGCAGGTGCGCGAGTTCCCGGACCGCGCCTTCCTCATCCCTGGTCCGTGGCGCCGGTATGCTATCAAGCGCCAACGGAAGCGCGCCGCTCAAATCGCCGCGGAATTCTCCGGCCAGAACATACCGAAGGCTGATGGATCGAAGCCTCGGCAGAGGTGCGTCGTCCGGAAGCTCGAGACCGAGCTTCGAACGTATGAGCTTTACAAGTTCGCGCGTGGCTTCCTTCGACTCGATTTCAGCATCGCGCCCGTCGCTCGCAAGCCAGGGGGCAATGATACCGTCATTGCCCGAAGCGCCGTGGAAGATGGATTTCAGAACCGATGGCGGCTCTGTCGATGATGTGTCAGAGGATGCCCGTGCGAGATCTTCGTATGAGACACGTTCGGGCGCCGACATCTCGTCGATGACCCCGTCCGTGTACCGTTGACGAAGAACATTGCGCGCCAGCCGCTTAAGTTGCGGCTCGTAGCATTCACCGGCCTTCTCGAGCTCCATCAGCACTGATCCGTGCCGATCACGCTCGCAGCCGGGCAGGTAGATGATGACGCACTCGCTCGGCGCATCATCGCAGACGAACGGTTCCACCACCGCGCGCAGCTCAAACAATGAGCCATCGAACTCCGCAAGACGCGCAGCCAGTCCGCCAACGGCGACGGTGACGGCTTCGTCGCCTGTCCGAGCGCCGCCCCGCAGTTCCCCTATAAAGGGCGCAAATTCGCGGCGCGGATCGTACCAGACGACCACCTTCCTCGCTTTCAGCTTCTCAGCGAGCTGCTTCGAAATATACTCATTCAAGGGGTGCATCAGCTGAGACCTCCGCTTTCCACCTTGGAGAGCTCCTGAAAGCGGGCAGCAAACCAGCGCAGGCGCGCAACACCATCGGAAACGGCTTCGCCGGATGACGACACGATGTAGGCTGCGACCTTGGGCAGGAGCAGGACGAGAAGAAGGTCGGAGGAGTTACGGTCCAAAGCGAACCGCCCATCGCCTTTGGCCGCCAGATTCGCCGAGAATTCATCGAGCGCGCTCTGCGCGGTCACTGTCATAGGCTCGGAAGCAGCAATCAGCTTCCTTATGCTTTCCGGCGAGACGAGGCGAACAGGTTGCAGTGCTTCGTACAGGGGGCCGGCGTTTCGCCCGAAGTCGATATCTGGGAACCACCCGCGGACCCGGGCGACGAAGTCGTAGACGTCCGTGAAAACGCCGCCGTGCTCGCGTTGCCGTCGCTCCGTCTCGGCGAAAAGATTTCCGATCGTGATGTCGCCCTGCCGAACGGCAAACCCAAGCGACACCAGGAGGCTGCGTTCCTGTTCAGATAGGGAGCCGGTCAGAGGCTTATAGCCGAGATCGTGTTCGATCTCATTCCACACATGGGCCATCATACTGCAGACCTGAATCTCGCAAGGGACGTCCGAGACGTTGGCGTAGGTGCCGATCACATCGGCCTCCGGCAAAAACGCTTCGATATGCGTTGCTCGATAGAAATTGTTGTTGTCCCCCGCGTTCTTATCCTTCCGCTCGCTCTCCGGCTTTGCGCCCTTCAGATCGACGAACCGGTTGCAAACCAATTGTACGACCTGGTCCTCGTGCCGCTGTTCGTAGGTCGCAATTCGCACCGCAGCGAGATCACGCACTGCGTCAAAGACCGATTGTACGGTCGGCAGGTCCTTCTTGCCTGAAGCGGCGAAGCGCCGAAGCTTCCCCTCAAGACTCTTGGGGCTCTTCGCGCGAAATGTGACCTGCGCGCGAATCGCGTTGCCTTCGACAATTTCAAACCTGCATATCTCCGCGACGCGCGCGGAAAGCTTGAGGTATCGGTCGTATTCGCGGTGGTAGCGAAGGACCGCGTTCTTGATGTTGTCCTCGGAGATCGTCACGATGATGACCTCCGTGCTTTTGCCTTCGAGCCGTTCGCTGCTGAGGCTGTCACAAGGTCCAGCAAGGCGGCTTTCACTGCGACGGACGTCCGCTCCCTAACTATCTCGTCGATTGGGCGGGTCGGGATTTGGCGTGGCCTCCATTTCCCATCTGCCCCTTCCGTCCAAAAGACGTCCGCAAGACCGTGGGCGATGGCGATGCTACGGTCTATCGCGCATTTCGGAACAACGCGCTCGGGCCATAGATGCATCGCAAGATGAGCCCAGTCGTACTTTCCCGAAGCGAGTTCTTCCCATTTGCTCTTTAGTTCCTTCTGCCAGACCTTGTGATGGGGAACGAGTCGCCAAAGCGGTGACATTGTTATTACGACGCCATCGTCGAGCTCGGGCTTCCAAAGCGGAGCAACGCGCTTTATCTCTTCTAGAAAGGTACTAATCTCGGTTACAAACCCCTCGTGTTCAGAAATCTCCTTTCGCTGCCGCGCGTTAGGATTGGGACCAGCAGCCTCGATGAAGCCAGCAAGCTGCCGCTCCTCGTGAGCAAGCTTGGGGGTCACTAGTTCATTCTGAATTTGAAAGAGACTATCTCTTGTCAATCGATGCGCGTACAACCATACGCTGTAGCGCCTTGAGGGCACGCCGAGCTGCCAAACGACGGGAGCCTTCCTTCCGCCTTTCGAATATTTTCTTAAATGATAGCCGAAATAGCTTTCGGACAACCATTTTTGAATGTTGCGACCCTTCGCATCCAGTAAACTGGATGCGTCGTTCCACATTTCCTCCGCGAGACTTTGAAAAGCGATCTCGAACACCGAGCGCACCGCACGGGTCAGATCAAGTGAATGCCCCGGATCATCGACGAGCATTCCGTTCTCGGGAAAATTAAGTGGATAATCCACGCCAGGGTGCCCAGGTTGCAGACTGGCGTCGACGATGAGCATGCCGGGCGACGCTGGCGGCAGGGGATCGAACGGTGCGGGTTCCGGTGGTCCTTTTCGAAGCCCAGCTGCAATCCGTACGTCAAAGCGACCGAAGGCAACGCCGACCGCCCACGAAACGAGGGCTTCGACAAGCCCCATCCCACTGCCTTCGGCAGGTGTCGTCTCGAGCTTTTCGCCCTCGTCCTCATCATCTTGATCGATTTCGCCTGAGCTAGATTCTAATTCGGGACTTTCGACGCCAAAACCCTCTGCAAGCGCACGCTGGTCGCCTTCGCTCAGTCCATAGATTTCAAAGCTACGTTGATCGATCTCCGATTGAAGAGCCAGTATCTCGTTATGGATTTGGGCGAGCTGTTCAGTTGAAGCGGATATTCGAGATGCGAGATTGCAACCATCCACTTGCAAGAGCTGCGGTAGCACAAATGCATGTGAAGTCTCGGTTCTCGTATCAGCACGATACTTTAGGGACCACGACCGTCTGAATAGATCGGCAAGAATTCGTCTGTCGTCTTCCGATGGCTCTGGCATCGGCATTCGCTGAAGTCCGCCCCCTGAGAATTCGGGGTGACCGAAGCGGCCGAGGAGCATCTTAAAAACGGTATCGAAACCGCGTGACGACAGAAACGCGATTATCCAAGGTAATTCTACCGGAGGCGCGAATCCGCCGCACCCTCTCTTGCTAAATATGGACCCGGCCGGCAAAGCCGCCGGAGCAAAACGAGAGGCCCTCAGCGGCCATGTGAATCCTGGTCGGAAATAGAACTCGATCGCGTTGATCATTGCACTCCACTGGTCACCCCACCCGTGTGACGCGCGGTATGCGGATGCAAACGCCTTCAATTCGGCACCATTGGAGAACCATCGGACAACAACGACAGTATCTGTATAGTGGGAGTTGGGAGATCCCCCCTTGGCGAGGGGAACCCATCGCTCCAAGGGTGCAGAAGGCTCGACAGAAATTTCCCACCAAGCCCTCAGAAATCTCTTATCATTGTTTGTATTCAGGCCCGCCTTAGCTGTTCGCTCTTCCGATTCAAGAGGCGGCAATTCGGCAAACAAACCTCTCAGCTTGTCACCAACCCAGTATGCAAATGGGGATCGAGGGACAACAGAAAATACTACTGGATCTAACTCGAATATTTGCTTATCCCGTGCCGAATTCGGATTGACGATTGCGGCACGCAGGGCCTCCGCCTTATCCTCGGCATCAAGAATGCGAAAGAAGACCGTCTTCATGACGTGACCTTTCGGTCTTTCTCAAGACAGTAAGCGGCCACCTCAACCATCGCGCTGTCCAGCACGCCGTAGCCCAGGTCGGCGAACACAACCGGAGGCGCTTGCTTGAGCAATATCTCTTCACGCCACTTTTGGAATGTCGCCAGAAAAAACCCTGCCCGCGAAGTGATGGCACCAAGAAGTCCCCGCGGATGGAGCAGCTCGATTCCACGCTCCACAAAGGCTGTATAAATGTCGTTCTTTGTTACGGGATAACTCCTTTCAAACTCTCTCTTCGCGGCAAGGCTCCCAGCGCCAAAGGGCGGATTCATCAAGACGATATCGAACCGTGTTCGAACAAGGTCGATCAGCGCTATTCCCTGTGCCGCATCACCCGCAAAAAGCCGGCGGCGGACACTTGCACTTCCGGTGGCTGCTTCTGCGAACGCGCGCAATGCGCCGACGATCAACGCCTCGGCCTCGTGGAAAAAACGGTCGTCATCAATTCCTGAGAGGTCCAAGGAACCCTGAGCCACTACGGGTTCCATGCCTGGGAGAAATCCTGTGACGTGTCGCTGCTTTACGAATTGCTCCCTGGCTTGGTGTAGCTCCGCAGCGATGCTGTCTTCGAGCCGTAGGAGTGCGCCGAGATCGCCAGCCAGCCGACATTCACCGACCATCCTCTTGAACAGGTCTCGCAGCAGTGGCGGATCGAGTTGAGCCGCAAACTCATCTGTGAGCGCATCGTCGCCGGGCATCGGCTCCGCCACCACGATATGCGTGCGCTGAATACGGGGCCGATCAGCTGCAGCGACACCTATTTCTTTCCACGCACGCTGCGCTCGCAGCCATAGCGCTAGTGCCGCGATCTGTACGCAGCGCGGGTCAATGTCTACGCCGTGAAGATTGTATTCGACGATCATCTTCGGCACCGCCTTGTGCAGCTCGCCGAGATTTGGGAAATCCGACCGTAGAGAGTGGCCCGTCAGGTCGCTCGCAGGCCCATTTCGATCGACTGCCCACGCTTCCTCGTAGATCGCCAGTAGAATATCAAAACTGTATAGAAGGAAATGGCCTGAACCACAGGCAGGATCTAGAATGCGAAGATCTCTTGGATCCTTCTGTAGGCGTGCGTTGGCCGGCGTTTCTCTTGATCTGACGAGGTATTCGCATCGTGCAGCGAGAAGACCGCCATCTCCATGCATTTCCAGCCACAGGCGGCCAAGTGTGTTGTCGACGAGGAATTGCACAACGTATCGCGGCGTAAAGAACTGATTGCGGACCGCCAACTCTCGGCTGTTTGATGGGGGACGCCTTCCTCGACCCATTTTTTCTCGGTCTTCGTCCGAGTTGAAGAACTGGTAGACCCACCCAATCGTCTCGTCTTCACCCCAAACTCCCGAAAGGTCGGCTGCATTAAGGATGGTCAGTAGCGCCTCAAACGTTTGCCGCTTAGGCCATAGGATCGACGCCGAGTCACGCCGGTCAAACAGAACCTTGATCTCAGTCGAGAACTCGTCGAACAGGCTTTCAACATAAAGGCGATAACCGGCGGCGTCGGGTAGAAGCGCTACGCCCGGCGCCATACCGCAGAACTCCTTGAATCCGGAAGATTGGTCGCCTTTGGAAATGCACTCCTGCACAAGCTGGCGTGCTTCGAGCATTTTGAGCGCGACGAACCTGTTCAGCGTCGTGAACGCAGAATCCCTTACATAGTCGGTGACCGCCTCAACGGCGGTGGCCCCAGCGGCCCGCTTGTGTTCGATCGTCGCGACTATTTTGTCCCGCTGAAACTGCTGACGGGTCGATAGATGTGCGCCACCGGCTGGTGCGACGACACCGCTGCGCAACACGTCAAAGGTGCCTTCGAGCTGCGAGGAAAAATCCTCGTCCAACAGCTTGCGCGCCTGCTGGGTTGCCCGCTCGATGGCGTTGCGTGTCGCCTTATCCATGGTGCGCGCCGATCATTGGACGATCACCTTCTTGCCTGTGCCGATCAGTCGCGAACACTCCTCCCGAATGCCGGCGAGAGCGGCGTCAAGCTGTTCTTCGGTTTCGACTCCGCCGGAGAAGTATCCACCCAACCGCACGGTCGCGACGCGATCGCCATCGACGATGCGGTGGAGTTCTGCGATGGCGTCCTGAAGCCGAGCCTCACAGGCGTCCAGTTCCGAACGGAGCTGCGGAATTGGCACGCGCACCTGGTCCCGCGTTTTCCCTCGCAGCAAGGGAGCCGCAAGCTTCTCTTGTTGGTCTTGATCGATCCCATCCCAGCCGGGCGTCTGCGCCAACCGATCAAGCGCGTGCGTGTAGGCGTCTATTCGAGCCTCCAACGCGTCATCGAAACGACGGGCGTACTCGGCATCGATAGCCGACGCGTGTTGTTCGATAAGCGGCAGCTCGCGGTAGAAGGTCTCCCGCGCCAGGAGATCCTCAAGCTCGGCGGCATCGGCACGCAACTCGTCGGCTACATCCGCTTCGCTGCTGAGGAACGGCCAGGCCGATCGCAGGGCTTCTCGTGCCCGATCGAGATCGCGCAGCTTTGGTTCTGATAGGGCCTGCTCAAGCTCGGTAGCGCGTTTGATGGCGTCCTTAATGGCACGATGCGACGCATTGAAGGTGGCGATCGCGTTGTCCTCGGATCCGCGCAGGACGGCCTTCATTTGTCCAATAGCGCCTTCGAGGACCGCAGCCCCTGGAAGCCGGTAGGCGATCAGCTGGCCATGCGCGGAGGAGACCGGGTCTTCATGGCGGGCGATCTCCTTGCGGAGTTCGGAGACGATCGCGCCGGCGTTGAGCTCCCTGACCTCGCTACCGAACGTGTCCCGGAAGGCCTCGGACGCCTTAACCAGCTCCTCGAATTCGATGCCCTTCTTCGGCCTGAACGACGCTTGGCGAAAGAAGTTGTTGTTCGAAAAAGTATCTCGGGCTTCGATCCCCGTCGCGGAGTCGATCGTCTGACCTTTGCTGGTGGCTTGGATTTTTCCGGCTCTCAGCAGCGAGAACACCAGCAAGCGGACGACTTCGAAGTCCCAGCCGAACGGCTCCTTCGCCAGCTCATCGGCGAGATAGCGACCGCTCGCGGTATCGCCGTAGTTGGCGCGTTCCTCGATACGCGAAAGCACCTCGGCCAATGCGCCGCTTTCAACCCGGAAGACCGTCTTGCCCTTTTCGTCTCGTAAAAGGCCAAGGCTTCCGAACACGGACGGGAGACCCTGAAGGTTCTCTGCGGTGAACAGGGCATCGAGGCCCTTCTTGACATCGGCAGGCTTTGCGGCAGCTTCCTTGAAGCGATCGAACACCTCTGGCAGCACGTCGCTCAGAATTTCGGCGGCGCTCTTGCCCATGTCCACCGCCCGATCGTCAGGGCTGCGATCGTTACCGCGGAAGCTGACGCTGCCAGCGAGGCAGGCAGCTCTTACGAGCCGACGCAGCTCATCTTGGTGCCGCCTTTGCCGGATCTTTTCTTCGCCAATGAGCGCAGTTTCGTCGGCGGTCTTCGCTTCGCGCTCCTTCCGCGCCAACATCTCCTTGGAACGAAATAGCTCAACCGTCTCACGATCGATCGCGTCATTGAGGGCGACAGCCCAGAAGACGCTCTTACGCTCCCGTTGACTGCGGGCACGAAGCTCCGCGGCCAGCGCCTGAAACGCTGCTCCATCCTCAGCGAGATGGACGTGAAACATCATGTTGCCATCGACAATCTCACGTCCGTGGATCGCGAAGCCGGCCTTGAAGGTTTTCGTGTCGAATAGGATGTGGGTTGGTTGCGGCTGCCAGAACCCGGCCAACACCTCGGAATAGATGCGATGCGCATCACCGGGCTTCGGGTTTATACCGTTACGAATGCGCTCCCAGTCGTCCTCCGCGGGTGTCGGGATACGGTATCCATCATCGCCGAGGCGAACTTTGTTCGTCGCTTCGAGCTGGCGGAGCGCATCCTTCACCGCGGCGAGCTGGGAGTCTCCACCAACTCCGGGATGGAGGGCGGCCGATATATTTTCGGCTGTACGGTGGACGCTCTTCACGTATTGCAGGAGGCAGATCACCTTCGCGACTGGCTGCGCGAGCGGATGGTCTAGCTCCTTGGAGATAGCGGAAATCTTCGCGCGAACCTCGGAACCGATATTGCCCTCGACAAGGTCGTAAACCTGGTCGAGCCTTGCGACGGAGCCAATCGGCTGGTCCGCGAGATTGACGGCCGGATTGATAAGGAGCTGCTGCGCCAGCTTGATGATCGTCCGGTTCGCCCCACCGACGTGCTTGCTAGCACCGCCTTGCGTGCGCAGCCCTGACACCACCTGGATAATAAGATCGATCTGATAAGGCAGCAGCGGATAGAGATCGACGAAGCTGTCGCGGGTAAGTTCGGGCAGCTTAATGTCTGCAGTCAGACGCGTGTGCTCAGTGAACCGCCCACGGTGCTGATCGAAAAGCTCGCCCAGGGCTTTCTGCGCGGGTGCGTTTTTGGAGAGGACACGTCGGCTTGTGACCTCTGAAATGTCGGACGGCTCCAAATGGACCTGGAGAGGAAAACGGTCCATGAGCCGGGCAAGCTCGATCTTTTTGTCATCGAGCCCGCTGACGAGCTCGCCAAGCTTTTCCTGAGAGGTGACGACAATCCAGTGCTTGCCGCGCCCCTTGACGCCGAGACTCTGAACGACAGCCTGGAGGTCCAGCATCTTCTGGACATCTCGAGCGACAAACTGGCCGACTTCGTCCACGACGAACATAAGCGCCTGACCGGGCCGCCGACGCTTCATCAATTCATTTGCGCGTTCCGCCAGCTTCCCGGGCGAGATATCAGCCTTGTTTTTTACCGCCTTCACCCATGAATCTGCCATGGGATAAGTTTCTGGATCAAAGCTATGCAGAACCCGGCTGGCCTCGCTGAGGGCGAATGCGACTTTGCCTTTCTCGACGGACCATTCCTTCTTGAATAGCCGCTCGTACTCGGCCTCGAACCCTTCGAGTTGCCCCTTTTCCTCTAGGGCAATCTCCAATTCCGAAAGATCGAGGTCCTTCGCATAACCAAGGCTCTGGAGAAAAAGACCGTACATGATCTCAGTCAGAGACTGATTACCGCTTCTGATTCCTCTATCCGTTGAGACATCGAAAATCACGGCATGCGTTGGTATCTTTTCGTTTATTGCCTTCAGAAGAACCTGAAGTTTGTTGTCTCCTGTCCTCTGCCCGAACCGATCGCCCGCCGGAATTCCGGCCACTGGGCGGTTCTCGATTGACAACCCGAGCATCTTCGCAAAGCTGGATTTACCAGAGCCAAAAAATCCCGAAACCCAAATGGCAATGCCTTCGTGCGGCTTGTTCGGCGTCTCGCTATAGGCGTCAAAAATACTTGTGTAGTGGGACCTGATCGCGTCAGTGACTACGTACTCATTGATCTCATCGCGCAGAATATCATCGCTGGTCTGATCGACCTTGATGACTTCTTCGATACGACGATGAATGTCGTTCGCAAAAAGGCTTTTGATCGGTTCATTGGCCATCGCTGATTTCCCGTCAAAAGATCTTTGGACGATAGTTGTGCTCAGCTGCCAGCACGCCCATGAAGCGAAGCCCGGCAGCGCCGTCGAGATCGCCCGGATAAAACAAAATCGTCGGCACCATGACCCGCCCTTTCAGCTGTTCCAACAATGAGAATGTCCGGTAGACGGGGAACAAAGCGCCAGTGCGCTGAATGAAGACAATATCACTGAGCGGGTCGGGATCGTGGGGCATCTGCGCGGCGACGAGGTCCACCAGTGGCGCATATTCAGAAAGGACTGAATGCACGGTCTCTACAATCGTATCGGTGCCTTGATCGCATTCCGCAGAAAACCAGTCCTCGAGTGGCCGTTGTGACCGCATTGCCGCGTCCAAGCATTGGGCCAACGAGATGCGGCTGACGCGCTTTCCTTTTTGAGTGAGCCGGGTCTCAAGCAAGCTGATTTGTTTGCGCAGCTCGAATTCTTCCTCAGGGTCATATCGGAAAAGCGCATACGGCATGTCGTGGTACGCGCTGAGCCGCTCGCGAGGGTCCGCCAATTCCAGAATCGGTTCGAGGCTGGTCTTGATGCGCTGCATCAGATCGCTCATGCCACCATCCTTTTCGCATACTCGCAGGTATTGGCGCACGGCAAGCTGAGTTGAACGAGGCTGCCGGCGATCTGATAGTCCACCTTCTGATACTGATGAAGACGAAGTAATTCACGCTCTACGGCTGACGGCAGCATCAGAAACATCCGCCATTCCTCAGTTTCAAGAACCTTTCGAGGATTACGCGTCTTTTCACGAAGGGCGTACAGAATATAAAGGAAGCTCCGTTCGGGGAGATGGTAACTGGCAAATTCTTTGGTCGAACTCCCGCGAAGCAAGCCGAAATCGACCGCCATCTTAAGGAGCGCGGCAGAGACGCGATTGAGAGTCGTGTCACTCCAGGCGTGCTCAACGATCCCGCTACGGCGTCCAACGCTGCGGAGATGTTCGTAGACGTCCTCAGTCCGAACGCGGTAGGTGCCCGACACAAAAGTTGGGAAGAGCCAGTTAATCAAAAAATCCCGCAATAAAAACTCATCGCGTGTGATGTGCCACAGAAGGATTGGCTTCCACTCTTCGATAGGGCACCCGTTCTTCGCTAGAAGCACCAGGGCGCGATCGCGGTTAGCTGGATCAAATCGCCGATTCAGCACTTTCGCGACATCGCGAAGCCAAGTGGTTGAGCCCGCTCCAATGAAATTATCGCTTCTGAGTCGATCAAGGTTCGCTTTCTTGGATGCACTAAAGTCCCATGCAGCAAAGACGGCATAGGTTTCGGCAATCATCGCTCCTTTGATGAGTGTGAACGACGAGACGACGTGGGATCTCGCGGCCGGCGTCATGGGTTATCCAGGCGCGCGTAGGGAACCGCGAGTGAGCCTGGCTCACCGCGTGCGAAGCCGAGCGCAAGAAGTTCCATGTCCAGATTCGTGCCGGTAAAGGCCCCCGGCAACGGGACTGCCCGCCCTTCCGACGACCGCCGCATACGTGGAAAAAGGTCGGCCCCAGCGTCAGAGATCAAACTGAACGATTCAAGCGCCGCCCTCAGATCTGGTTCCTTCATTGCCTCGATTTGGAGGAAAAATGGGCTCCATTGGTCGGCGCGATCGAGGCAATGCTCCCAATGAACGTCAAACTCTTCTTCGATTGCCTCGGGAAGTTGCCAGAGCGTCACGCCATGCGGTGGGTCGAAAACTTCACGGCATCGAAAAGCCGCCACAGCAAAGACAGATCGCGCCTGTGCGAAGTAGTGGGTCCGAGGGAATCCGCGTCGGACAGCTGCGGTTCCAAGTCGGCTAAGCTGGCCCCTTGTATTCCACCATTTCGCCAGATCCATCTCGCCCACCCGGCCGGCGACCAGACGCAGCTTCAACAGCCTATCAAAGTCTATCCCTGCGGTTGTCATTCGATCACCTCCCCGCAGAGATATGCAACGAAGCGCAAGCCGGATCTGCGAATCGGGGAGAGGGGCGCGCCGGCGAAGCAATGGATCGACATCTCAGGTCCTTCCCTCGTCCCGGCTGCTTGCTTTTTGCTGCTCAATCCACCTGTCGATGTCCACACGCTGAAACCGCCATTGGCCGCCGACCTTGAAGGCGGGCAGCTGGCTCTTCTGGGCCATCGTGTAGACGGTCTTCTCGGCGACCTTGAGCAATTGGGCCACCTCCGGCAGCGTTAGAATTTCGTCCGGCATAAACCGGCCCTCTCATCGCAAAGGATGGCAGACTTTGCCAGAATTTAGTACGAGTTGCCAAGCCCTATCCGGTGGATTTTCGGGTGCGTCCAGGCCGCCGCAGAGTCGCAGGAACCAAGAGTATCAGTTGTGATCAAGCGGCTTTTGGAGTCCAGACGCAATTTTTGCGGAGCAGCGCGTTTGCGAGGACGACGAGCTTTCGCATGATTGCAGTGATGGCGATTTTGGCGTGTTTGCCCTTGGCGATAAGGCGGTCGTAGACACATTTGAGGTCGGGATTGAACCGCATGGCGACGATGGCAGGCATGTAGAGGGCATATCTGATGGCAGCCCTCCCGGCCTGGCCCTCCTCCATTGTGCCGAGTTCCGGCAAGTCGACCAGGAGCCGTGGGCCGTGACCAGGGATGCTCGCCAGCACTGAACCGCCCCGGGTTTACCGGAGAGTAAAACACTCAAAGGATGAGCCCTATG
>NZ_JBDNXE010000087.1:0-17971 GCF_047721585.1 Gluconacetobacter sp. | reverse complement strand
GTGAGCACCGGAGCGCAGGAAACGCGCGTCGGATCGCCACCAGCGCGCGTTTCCGCGCACCCATCAGAGGCGCTCGACCGGGGCGGTGAAGATATACCCCAGCCCGCGGACGGTGCGGATCAGGGATTCGGAATCGTTGCCCAGCTTGCGCCGCAGACGGCTGACCAGCACATCGACACTCCGATCGGACACATCGCCCAGGCGGGTGCGCGACAGTTCGAGCAGGCGGTCCCGCCCGATCACCCGTTGCGGATTGTCCAGGAAGCTGGCGAGCAGATCATGCTCGGCGCCGGAAATATCCACCACCGCCCCCGAAGGATCGGTCAGTTCGCGCCGGCGCAGATCCAATGTCCATCCGGCGAATTTCAGCGTTTCGCGGCGCGGCGTGCTGGGCTGCACCCCGGTCACGCCGCCGCTGCCACGGCGCAGCACCGCACGGACCCGCGCCAGCAACTCCTTCTGGCTGAAGGGCTTGGCCACGTAATCGTCGGCCCCCAGTTCCAGGCCGAGCACACGATCCAGTTCCTCGCCCCGGGCCGAGACCATGATGACGGGCGTATGGCGGTCCGGATGGACCACCTCGGCACCCGGCGCACCGCCCCGCCGCAGCGAACGGCAGAGATCCAGCCCGTTGGTTCCCGGCAGCATGACATCCAGAACGATCAGGTCGGCCGGCGATGCCGTCAGCGCGGCCCACATTTCGCGCCCGTCCTGCACGCCGCGTACGCGATAGCCATCAGCCTGCAAGGCCCTTACCAGCAGGGTACGCATACCGGGGTCGTCCTCGACGACCAGAATGCGGGCAGGCAAGTCGGAATCTGGGGCGGTCTGGGACATCGTCACGATGCGAATCGTCATTCCTGAAAGCACCGGCCGCCGGATCGGGCCGGAATGTCAGTGAAGATACCGTAAAATCGGGATCGGCGAAAAGGACCCCCTCAAACAGCAAGGGCCGGGTGGATGGTTCCACCCGGCCCCGCCGGCATTCCGGGTCACGCGGCCGGACCGATCAGGCCCGGCGACCACTCAGTGATGAGCGGCCGGCGCGGCGGCATGGGCCGCCGGTGCAGGGGTCAGCTTGAGTATCCAGAGCTGGGCGATATCCCGGGCGCCATTTTCGCCGGCGACGGTCTTGAGTGTCGCGATGGCGTCAGCGGTATGCCCGGCCGCAGCCTGCGCCAGACCGTAATGCAGCTTGCCGATATTGGGGTCCAGCGGACCCTTCGCCAGCCCTTTCTGCATCACGGCCAGACCTTTGTCTGCCTGACCGAAGGTCACGTAATTATAGCCCACGGTCAGCAGCGCATTGCCGGTCGGCGCGCTCGCGGCAGCGGCTTCGTCCGCCGCGATCGTGGCCTTCTTGTCGGCCACCGCCTTCACGACCATGGCCTTGAGCTTGGCTTCGCGCGCGGCCCCGGCATCCTTGCCCAGAACGCCGCTGGCATAGCCGGCATTGATCAGGTCCAGCGCCAGTTGCGGCAGGCCGGCCTGCATGGCCAGTTCGGTCATGTCCATGAAGTCGGACGGCGCCGTCAGCACACCCGCCGCCAGCCGGATGCGATAGACATCAAGCTGCAGGGCGGGCGCGACCTTGGGGTTGGTGATCAGCCCATGCAGGATCAGCGCCCAATATTCCGGCTTGGGATAATAGGACACCAGCATCACATAGGTGTGGTTCAGCCCCGACTGGTCCTTGAGCTGCGTCTGGCAGGCCGCCAGAAGCTGCAACTGGGATTCGACGGGAACCTTGCCGGCCTTGATCGTGGCATCGATCTGCGCCTGCTGAACGCGCGCGGCGTTCTTGTAGTCCTGTTGCAGATAATAGGACTGGATCAGCAGCGTCTCCATCGCCGGGTTGCTGCCGGCGGCCTTCAGATACTGCTCGGTCCCTGCGACGGCACGGGGATAATCCTTGGCGGTGTAGGCCATCGTGGCCTCCGCCATCATCATCTGTAGCTTGGCGTCCTTGGGAGTACGGCTGGACGCGATCAGCTTGTCATAGGCGGCCGTGGCCGCCGCCACGTTACCCGACTGCGCCGCGACGGCGGCACGCATCTGGGTGACCGTATATTCTTCGTAATCGGATTTGCCGGGCACGGCCTCGGCCGCATCGACGGCGGCCATCGCCTTGGCATAATTATGCGCGGCCAGGGCGGACTGGGCCTCCTGCAAGGGCTTGCCGACCTTGGCGCTCAGAGTGTCGGCCGCCCAGGCGGACCCGACCGACGAGACGGAAAACGGAACGGCGGCGATCACGCCGGCAAGCAGGCCGGCGCGGAACAGACGTAATGACATCAGCTCATTGTCCTTCCATGAACTGATCCTGACCTACGATACCCAGCTTGGTAATGCCAAGCCTCTGGGCGTCCGCAAGGACATGCGCCACCGTCTTGTAATCGGCCAGACGGTTGGGATGGATATGCATTTCGGGCTGGTCGGGCTGCGCCGCGGCCTCCTGAAGATGCGCCAGCAGCGACCCCTCGTCACCGATGGGCTCGCCATTCCACGAAAGGCTGTTGTCGAAATCGATCGCGAGCGTCACGACCTTCGGAATTTCGGTCGAAGGCGGCGGATCACCCTGGGGCAGATCCAGCGCGACCGAATGGGTCTGCAACGGAATGGTAATGATCAGCATGATCAGCAGCACCAACATGACGTCGATCAACGGCGTCGTGTTGATATCGACCATACCTTCGTCTTCGTGGGTGCTTTCGGAGCCGACACTCATGCCCATGGCGGTGTACTCTCTAAAAAAACGTGGGCCACTGGACCGTTCGAACCGCCACCTGAAACCGGTGCGGACGGACAAACGCGGCGCCCTGATGTGAGATTCCCGGAAGTCGGGGGCCGGCGCGGGCCGGCCCCCTGTTCCCCGTCGTTCAGTCCGAGTGGGGCTGCTCGGTGATGAAGTCCACGTGGTAGATCCCGGCTTCCTGGCAGGTGGCGATCACCCGCCCGACCGATTCGTAGCGCGCCTTGGCATCGCCACGGATCTGGATCTGGGGCTGCGGCTTGATCACCGCCACCTTTTCCAGCCGGTCCAGAAGGTCGGCCCGACTTTTGATCGCGACCTCGTTCCAGTAGATCTGCCCGTTCTCCGTCACCGCCAGCACCACATTGCCGGGCTTGGTCTGAGTGGGCTGGTTGGCGTCCTTCGGAAGGTTCACCTTGATCGTGTGTGTTGCGACTGGGATGGTGATCAGAAAGATGATCAGCAGCACCAGCATGACGTCGACAAGTGGAGTGGTGTTGATGGCGGACACCACCTCGTCTTCATCGCCGCCGCCTCCGACTTGCATCGCCATGTTCAGGCAACCCGGTTGGAGGTCGTGGTGGTGGTCGGCGAGCTATCGGGATGAACCACGATCTCCGGCGCGACACCATGACGGAAGCCACCCAGCAGGATCGACTGCAGGTCGGCGGCGAAGTTGCGGACCTTGTCCATGGCGCCCTTGTTGCGACGGACCAGCAGGTTGTAGCCCAGCACGGCCGGAACGGCGGTGCCCAGACCGATGGCGGTCATGATCAGCGATTCACCGACGGGGCCGGCAACCTTGTCGATCGACGCCTGGCCGGCGATGCCGATGGCGGTCAGGGCGTGATAGATACCCCAGACGGTGCCGAACAGACCGACGAACGGCGAGGTCGAACCCACGGTGCCGAGGAAGGCCAGGCCACCCTGCATCCGCGCCTGGATGGTATCGACGGCGCGCTGGATCGACATCGAGGTCCAGGTGTGCAGGTCGATGGATTCCTGCATCGTGCCTTCATGATGCTCGGCCGCGACGATGCCGGTATCGGCAATGTAGCGGAACGGCGAGGACGGCTTCAGCGCGGCGGCGCCTTCCTGGATCGAAGACTTGGTCCAGAAGGTCGACGCGGCTTCCTTGGCGGCCGAGAACATACGCATCTGTTCGAAGAACTTCGTGATCATGATGTACCATGTGCCCAGCGACATGACGACCATGATCAGCAGAACGCCACGGGCGATGATGTCACCGTTGCGCCACAGCGCATCCAGGCCATACGGGTTGCCGGCGGGCTTGGCCGGGGCGGCATCCTCGGCCGGCGGCGTCACTGCGGGGGCCGGAGCGGAGGCATCGGCGGCCGGAGCGGCCGGGGCAGCGCCGTCGGCCGGCGGGGTGGCCGGAGCCGAGCCGTCGGTCGGGGCGGCGGCGGGTGCCGAAGCGGCAGGTGCCGATGCGTCGGGCGCCGGAGCGGCCGGAGCCGCTGCGTCAGGGGCGGGAGCCGCGGCCGGAGCGGTGGACTGTGCGTCCTGAGCCACCGCGATCACGGGCGACGAGACGCTCAGAATGGCAGCCAGGGCCGATGCGGCAACAACAGGAACACGGTGCAGTCTGGTCATGTACTCCAAATCCTCTGTGGTAGATGGCCCGTTTGCCGGAACCCCGGGGCCGGCGGGCTCACACCCGTCCGGCTCCGGTCGTTAGGTAACCCTCAGTCGTTGCTGAGCCTGAAGGTAATCGTGTACGGATGGCGGAACTCCTTGATGGGCACGCCATTCTTGACCGCCGGCTGATACCGGGCACGGCGGACGTAATCCAACGCGGCCTGGGAGAACGACTGCCCACCCTGCACGCTCGTCACCGCGCAGTTGCTGGTCGACCCGTCCTGCTCCACGTCGCACACCACGGTCACGCGGCCTTCCCGATTTTCCTCGAGCATTTCCTCGGGATATTCGAGCTTGACGTTGTTCACCGGACGCGCACCCGCCAGATGATCCGGAACCGGCGGCCCGACAGGCGCGTTCTGCACTGTCGGCGGCGCAGGCGGCGACGGCGGCATCGGCTTCGGCGGTGGCGTATGCGTCACCTGCTTGATCACCTGCTGCGGCGGCGGCTGGATCTGGATCTTCGGCGGCGGAATGTACGGCGGCGGCGGCTGCGTCATCACCGGCGGCGGAGGCGGCGGTGGTGGCGGCGGCGGCGGCTTCTTCTCCGTAATAATCTTGGTCTGGATGGGCGGGTGCAGTTCCTGGACGATTTTCGCCCCGAGACCGTTCATCAACGCCCAGATCAGAACCACGTGCAGGAGAACAACGACAGTTATGCCGATGATATGCTTCGTCGGACTGCGTTGTTGTTCCGCGTAGTTCATGTCGAAACCTCCTTAACCCTCTCGTCCACGCCGGTTTCGGCACTCAAAACCACAACAAATCAGGACCACTTCGCAGCGTCCGGCCTTCTCTCCGGGCAAACCCCGGCCACACCGTGGCATGGCCACGGGATGTGCGAAAGCACGCACAAACGATAATCGGGATCGTGCATCCCCTGCGTTCCGACCTGACCGGACAGACATCGAAATGCCGCCAAGCCATCGAATTGGGCTATTGCGCCCATCCGATGTCA
Organism: Gluconacetobacter sp.; assembly: GCF_047721585.1. Taxonomy (NCBI): domain Bacteria; kingdom Pseudomonadati; phylum Pseudomonadota; class Alphaproteobacteria; order Acetobacterales; family Acetobacteraceae; genus Gluconacetobacter; species Gluconacetobacter sp. The sequence goes on along the minus strand of NZ_JBDNXE010000087.1, from coordinate 12,602 downwards.
AGCAAGATATTTATCGAATTTGAAACGAGTAATTTGTCATCACTGGCCCAAAAAATGGCCATATTAACAACCTGTCATAAATGGCGAAAAACTGGCGATTTTTGAGAGTGTGCCCATTTTTCTGCCATTTTTCGCGCCGGGTCCGCTTTTGTTTCGAAATCGACACATTGACCTTCCGGCCCACGTCGCCCCGTTCGCCGCGCTGACAGAACCTGAACGCACGAGGGCCGGATCAGGTTCGAATCCATCGTACGGGCCGCAAATCCCGTCATAAAAATCTCACAAAAAAAGGCGGCCGAAGCCGCCCTCTCTTGCGCGCATACCCCGCGATCACCCTGCGGCGATCACTGGGCGGAAGCACTGGCCTCGGACCGGGTCGCCCCCACACGGGCGGCCAGGGCCGCCGCCATGAAGTCATCCAGGTCCCCGTCCAGCACCGCGCCGGGGTTGCCGCGCTCGACATTCGTCCGCAGGTCCTTCACCAACTGGTAGGGCGCCAGCACATAGGAGCGGATCTGGTGCCCCCAGCCGATATCGGTCTTCGCCGCCTCGGTCTGGGCCGCGGCGGCCTCGCGCCGTTGCAGTTCCTGCTCGTACATGCGGGCCTTCAGCATCGTCATCGCTGTGGCGCGGTTGCGATGCTGCGACCGGTCGGTCTGGCAGGCCACCACGATGCCGGTGGGAATATGGGTGATTCGAATCGCGGACTCGGTCTTGTTGACGTGCTGCCCGCCGGCACCCGAAGCCCGGAACGTATCGACCTTCAGATCGGCTTCGTTGATCTCGATCTCGATCGAATCATCGACCACCGGATAAACCCAGACCGAGGCAAACGACGTTTGCCGCCGCGCCGCCGCGTCGAAGGGCGAAATCCGCACCAGGCGATGCACCCCGGCCTCGGTCTTCAACCAGCCATAGGCATTGGGGCCGGTCACCTGGATCGTCGCCGATTTCAGCCCGGCCTGCTCGCCCTCCGAGCTTTCCATCAGCGTGACCTTGTAGCCATGCTGCTCGGCCCAGCGCGTGTACATGCGCAGCAGCATCTCGGCCCAGTCCTGAGCCTCGGTGCCGCCGGCGCCGGCATTGACTTCCATGTAGCAGTCGTTGCTGTCGGCCTCGCCGGACAGCAGGCTCTCGGTCTCGCGGCGCTTGGCCTCGTCGGCCAGTTCGCGCAGCATCCGCGTGGCGTCCTTCAGGACGGCCTCATCGCCTTCCATCTCGGCCAGTTCGACCAGATCCAGCGTATCGCGGACATCGCCTTCCAGCCGCTGCACCCCCTCGACCTGCCCGGCCAGCAGGGTGCGCTCGCGCATCAGCTTCTGGGCGGCATCCGGATCGTTCCACAGATCCGGGTCCTCCGCCCGGTTGTTCAGTTCGGCCAGACGGCCGATTGCGACATCCCAGTCAAAGATGCCTCCTCAGCAGTGCCACCGACTGCTTGAGCTGGTCGTTGAGAGCCTCGGTCTCGGCGGACATGGAACAGGAACTCCATCGGTCAGAAAGGGCGACCGATTGGCGGCCGGCCCGACAGGAAAAGCAAGCGGCGTCAATACAGGCCACCCATGCCGATGTCACCCCCGCCCGCCGGCGCGGCAGGAGCGGCGGCCGAAGGCGCGGGCTGGCCCGGCACGCCGGCGGGGCCGGCGGCGGGCCCGCCGGCGGGCGCGGCAGAGGGCGATGCCGCCATGTCGCTCTCGGAATCCGGCATCGTCTCGGCGCCGGTATCCTCGGCGGTCAACGCGCCGGTCGCATTGGCGTTCAGGTCGGCGCTGATGCCCGGCACCTGGTCGGGCTTGAAGGCATCCACCGCCATGCCCATGCCGGTATCGTAGCGCGCCAGCGTCAGCCCCTGGGGCACGGGGAAATCCAGCCTCGGCCGGTCGGCCAGCACCGCCTTCATCACCCGGTTCCAGATCGGGCCGGCGATCGTGCCGCCGGTCTCGTTCTTGCCCAGCGTCTGCGGCGTGTCGAAGCCGACCCAGACGATCGTCACGATATCGGGCGAAAAGCCGGCGAACCACGCATCGTTGAAATTCTGGCTGGTGCCGGTCTTGCCGGCGATGGGCCGGTCGATGCCCTGCCCGGCCCGATTGCCGGTGCCGCGCAGGATCACGTCACGCATCATCGCCACGATCTGGTACGCGCTGTCCGGCGAAGCGACCTGCGGCCGCGTATCCACCAGCACCGGCCCATCGGTCGGCACGCCCGCCACCGCCGGGGAGGCGACGGCCGCCGGTGCCGCCACCGATGCCCCATTCCCCGCGACGGCCGGTTGTGGCGTGCCGCCGGGCACCGGGGCGGCGGTGCCGGCGGGGGGCACCGCCGCCTGCAAGGCCAGGCCCGGCGGCTGCCACAGCACATGGCCGTCGCGGTCCTGCACATTGTCGATCAGGGTCGGCGTCACCAGCCGCCCGCCCGCCGCGATGGTGGCATAGGCCCCGGCCTCGCGCAGCACGGTCGTCTCCACCGCGCCCAGCGCGGCCGGCAGAACATGCGGCATGGACTCGACCAGTTGCAGCGAAGTGGCCATGTTCGCCACCGATTTCATGCCAATATGGGCCGCCAGACGGATCGTCACCAGATTGCGCGATTCCCGCAGCGCGTCATGCAGGGTGGTCGGACCCCAGAAATCCTTCTCGTAATTGTTCGGATGCCAGGTGCCATAAGACACCGGGGAATCGTCGAATTTCTGCGACGGCGAAATCCCCTGCTCCATCGCCGTCAGATAGACGAACGGCTTGAAGGACGATCCGGGCTGGCGCAGCGCCTGGGTCGCGCGATTGAACTGCGACTGGCCGAACGACCAGCCGCCGACCATCGCCAGCACCCGGCCCGTCCGCACGTCCATCGTCACCAGCGCGCCCTCGACCTTGGGCACCTGCCGCAGCGCGACCCCGCCGCCATCGGCCTGGGGCTCGACCATCAGCACATCGCCCGCGCGGGGGGCGCGCCAGCGGCGCATCCAGGCCATGTCGCGCGCCAGCAGCCGCCCGCTGCGCGGTTCGGCATGCGCCGCCGGCCCTTCCAGCCAGCCGATCTCCCCCGTGGCCGGCGAGAGCAGGACCCCCAGCCGCCAGGAATCCAGCATGCCGGGCGGCCGCGCCGTATGTGCCAGCGCAGGCACCCACTGGCCGGCATCCGCGCCGGACGCGATCTCGTCCAGATGCGCCACCGGCCCCCGCCAGCCGCCATGGTCGTGGTCGTAGCTCATCAACCCGTCGCGCACCGCGGCGGTCGCGACCTGCTGGATATGCGGGTCCATGCTGGTATGCACCAGAAGGCCGCCCTGCATGGTGGTGTCCTGCCCGTAACGCTCGATCAACTGGCGGCGCACTTCCTCGCCGAACCATTCCGAGCCGGGGGCCGGGCCGGGCCGGGTGAAGGCCTGCGGCACCAGCGGCTCGGCCTGCGCCAGACGCGCCTGCTCCTCGGTGATGGCACCGATCTCGACCATCTGCTGCAACACGAGGTTGCGCCGGGCCAGCGCCGCGTCCGGGAAACGGTAGGGGTTGTAGTTGGAAGGCGATTTCGGCAACGCCCCCAGGAACGCGGCCTGCGCGTCGTCCAACTGGTCCAGCGGCTTGTTGAAATAGGTCTGCGCCGCCGCGCCGACGCCATAGGCGCCCGCGCCCAGATAGATCTCGTTCAGGTAGATTTCGAGGATCTTGTCCTTGGACAGGGTCTGCTCGATACGGATCGCCAGCAGGGCTTCCTTGGCCTTGCGCTCCAGCGACAAAGTCTGTTTCGAGCCCAGCAGCATGATGCGCGCCACCTGCTGCGTGATCGTCGAGGCACCAATCGGTCGGTGCCCCTTGTTCATCGTCAGGTCGGTCAGCCCCGCGCGGAGGATCGCGAACGGATTGACGCCGCCATGGGTATAGAATTTCTGGTCTTCGGTCGCGATGACGGCATTCTTTACCCGTGCCGGAATGGCCGAATAGGGCACGAAGATACGCCGTTCCGCCGCCAGTTCCGCCATCACCCGGTCATCGCCGGAATAAAGCCGGCTCATCACCGGCGGCTGGTAGGTGCGCAGCCCGTCAACCGTCGGCAGGTCGGCCACCAGTTGCTCGTATTTGGTCCAGGCGACCATCCCGCCGGCCAGCGAGCCCAGCAGCAGCACCGCCGCCCCCCCGCCGAGCAGCCTGCGCACCAGCCGGAAGCGCGGCCGGCGCGGGCCGCCACCCGGCCCCGTCAGGCCGAAACCGCGTCGCGACGGGCGGGGAGCCCCACCGTCTGCGGCATCACCGCCAATGCGCGAAGTCACAAGCAGCCGGCCGTCACGGCCTGATCCGTTACGAAAAATCATCCAGGGTCCAGTGGGCGAAGGGCAAGGAAACGAGATCCGTCACGACGGGCACCGGCGGGAACGGGGCTGGGCAAGGACGCCTCTCCTAGCATTCCCGGACCCCGGCGTCGCCCCCCGCAAGGTGCGTCAACCACCCGCCTGACGCTGCCATTCCGCGCGCCCCTCCTGCTCCAGACGGGTGAAAACGGCATCATCCAGCACCAGTCCGGCGGCGGCGACATTCTCCTCGACATGCTCGGGGCTGCCGGTACCGGGAATCGGCAGCATCACCGGGGCGCGGCGCAGCAGCCATGCCAGCGCCACCTGCCCCGGCGTGGCCCCCAGATCGCGCGCCACCCGGTCCAGCACGCCGCCCTCGCGGGCCAGCGACCCCGCCGCCAGCGGCGCCCAGGGGATGAAGCCGATCCCGTGCCCCGCGCAATAATCCAGCACGTCCTCCGAGGCACGATTGACCAGGTTATAGCGGTTCTGCACCGTCGCGACCGGAAAGAAGCGCCGGGCCCGCTCGATCATCTCCACGGGCACTTCCGAGAGGCCGACATGGCGGATCAGCCCTTCCGCGCGCATCGCGGCGATCACCTCGAACTGCGTCTCCGGCGTGCAATCCGGCCCCACGCGATGCAACTGCCACAAATCGATGCAATCCACCCCGAGGCGCCGCATGCTCATCAGCACGCACTGGCGCAGATAGTCCGGGTTTCCCACCGGCCGCCAGATATCCGGCCCATGGCGCGTATGCCCGCCCTTGGTCGCGATATGCAGCCCGGCATAGGGATGAAGGGCGGCGCGGATCAGATCCTCGCTGACATAAGGCCCATAGGCGTCGGCGGTGTCGATCAGCGTCACGCCGCAGGCCGCCGCGCGGCGCAGCGTGTCCAGCGCGCGGTCACAGTCGGGCGGATCGCCCCAGATTCCGCGCCCGGTAATCCGCATGGCGCCAAACCCCAGGCGCGCGACGGGCAGATCGCCGCCAATCAGGAATGTGCCGGCCTGGCCTGCATCGGGACGGGGCATGAAAGCGCTCCTCAAACATGCGCACCAGGGCGGAAACAAAGGCCAGACCCCGGCAGTTAAAGCAGGAAAATGGCGGCACCAAGGCAGTCCGGTTTTTCACGACGACCGTTTATGGAGCCGCCAAATCCCGACCCGGACACACCACCAGCGCGTGTGTCCGGGCCGAGATTCAGCCGAGCATTCTGCCTATGACGCGGGCAGTATAATCCACCACCGGGATGATGCGCCCATAATTGAGGCGCGTGGGGCCGATCACCCCGATCGCCCCCACGATCCGGTTGCTGTCGGTCCGTGCCGGGGCCACCACCACCGAGGTGCCGGAAAGCCCGAACAGCCCACTCTCGGCCCCGATGAAGATCCGCACGCCATCCGATTCCTGCGCCAGTTCCAGCAGGCGCAGCATCGTCTCCTGCGCCTCCAGCCGCTCGAACAGCATCTGGATGGTGGAAAGGCGCTCGATCTCCGTCACGTCGGCCAGCAGGCGTGCCTGCCCGCGGACGAACAGCGTGCCGCCGCGATCCACGTCGCTCCAGGTCGCCAGCCCGCTGGCCACGATCTCGGCGGTCAGATGATGCAGTTCGCTGCGATTGGCGCTCATGTCCGCGCTGACATGCGTGCGCAGATCCTCCAGCGAGCGCCCGGCCAACTGGGCGTTGAGATAATTCCCCGCTTCGACCAGCGCCGAGGGCGGCAGTCCGATCGGGGTCTCGATCACCCGGTTTTCCACCTGCCCGTCCGCGCCGACCAGGATCACCAGCGCCCGCCGAGGGCCGAGGGCGACGAACTCGATATGCTTCACCGCCCCGTCGCCCTTGGGCGCCAGCACCAGCCCTGCGGCCGAGGACAGGCCGGACAGCATCGACGATGCCTCGGCCAGCGTGTCCTGCAACGAGCGGCCGCGCATTTCCAGCGAGTTGGTGATGGTCTCGCGCTCGTCCTCGCTCAGGCTGCCGAATTGCAGCAACCCGTCCACGAACAGCCGCACCCCCTTTTCCGTCGGCAGGCGACCGGCCGAGGCATGGGGCGAAAACAGCAGCCCGGCCTCGGTCAGGTCCGCCATCACGTTGCGGATGGTCGCCGGCGAGAGCGGCAGCGGCAGGCGCCGCGACAGCGTGCGCGACCCGACGGGCTCTCCGGTTTCCACATATTGTTCGACGATCTCGCGCAGGATCGCCGCCGAACGGGCATCCAGCCCCGGTGGCAGGGCCGGACGGGAAGACAGGGTGCCGGGATTCATCCTGCTTGAAGCCTCCACGTTCGAGGCCGGCGGAAGCCGGCGGAATTGACCCTTATAAATCTGGAAGCTCCGGCCGGCTATGACAAGCGTCGGGCTGGCCATTCTCCCCCGGCTCGGGCTATGCCCGCGTTTTCGGCGGCCCGCCCCGGAATGCCCTGCCTGTCGATGCGGAGTATCGTTTGCCCATGACCCCCCGCCCCTCGGGCCGCGCCGCCGACGCGCTGCGCCCCGTCTCCATCGAAACCGGCTTCGCCCGCCACGCCGAAGGTTCGGCCCTGATCCGCATGGGCGGGACCGAGGTGCTGTGCGCCGCCAGCGTCGAGCCCCGCGTACCGCCCTTCCTGCGCGGCCAGGGCAAGGGCTGGGTCACCGCCGAATACGGCATGCTGCCCCGCGCCACCCACACGCGCGGCCCGCGCGAGGCCGCGAAGGGCAAGCAGTCGGGCCGCACGCAGGAAATCCAGCGCCTGATCGGCCGCTCGCTGCGCGCCGTGACCGACCTGACCGCCCTGGGCGAAATTTCGATCACCGTCGATTGCGACGTGCTGAACGCCGATGGCGGCACCCGCTGCGCCTCCATCACCGGCGCCTGGGTCGCCCTGCGGCTGGCGCTGGAGAAGCTGGTGCGCAACCGCGTGCTGGCCCGCGTGCCGCTGACGGCACAGGTCGCGGCCATCTCCTGCGGCCTGACCGGGGCCGGCGCGGTGCTCGACCTCGATTACGACGAGGACAGCACGGCCGCCGCCGACGCCAATTTCGTCCTCACCGAGGCCGGCGGCATCGTCGAGATCCAGGGCACGGCCGAACAGGCCCCGCTCTCGCAGGCGCAGTTCGAGGCCCTGATGCGGCTGGCACAGGGCGGCACCGCGCATCTGTTCGCCGCCCAGCTTGCTGCGGTCGACAAAGCACTGGCCGCACGGGGCGACGCGTCGTGAGCGGGGCGAGCACCCCCCGCCTGGCCTCCGGCACACGGCTGGTCCTGGCCAGCCACAACCAGGGCAAGCTGGCGGAATTCGATGCCCTGCTGAACGGCTATGGCATCACCATCGTCTCCGCCGGCCAGCTCGGCCTGCCCGAACCCGAGGAAACCGCCGACAGCTTCACCGGCAACGCGGCGCTGAAGGCCGTGGCGGCGGCCAGGGCCAGCGGCCTGCCGGCGCTGGCCGACGATTCCGGCCTCTGCGTCGCCGCCCTCGGCGGCGCGCCAGGGATCTATTCCGCCCGCTGGGCCGGCCCCGACAAGGATTTCCCCGGCGCCATGGCCCGCATCCACGAAGCCATCGGCAACGACGAGGACCGGTCCGCCTGGTTCATCTCCGTCCTCTGTCTCGCGTGGCCCGACGGCACCCTCCGCACGTTCGAAGGCCGGATCGACGGACAGATCGCCTGGCCGCCCCGTGGCGCCCAGGGCCATGGCTACGATCCGATCTTTACGCCGGAAGGCGAGACCCGGACCTTCGCCGAGATGCCCGAGGCCGAGAAGAACGCCATCAGCCATCGCGCCCGCGCCTTCGCCGCCTTTCGCGCCGCCTGCCTACCCTCATAGAATAGCTAGAAAAATCACCACTTAGTTGACGGTAATCTCTTGGCAGGGTAGCTGAATGCCTCTCATAGTAAGTCGTAATGGGACGCTGCCTTTTGTCGCGGGAGTTGGCCAGAGCAAAGGAGCGTTATCAGGCAAACGCACTCGAAGCCTATCGTTCTGCCGCACGAAATCTCATACCTCATATTCACGTTGATTTTCACGTCACGGGATGGACAGGCCGCGGGGTGGACGCGTATCGTCATTCGTGGAAGCGCCGGTCAAAGTGGGACTGGGAAGAGATCTTCCGTCGCCATAGAGAACCTGATTGCTTGGAAATGGCGGTCTGGTCAGAGCATTCGGACTTGTGCGCATTAGGGTTAGGTTTGACTTCCGGAAGAGCCGTTGAACTCCGTTTTTTAGAGGGGAATGGCCAAGACGGTTGTCCTCTCGTTGGACGCCGAGCCCTAATTGCGTTGGAAACAGTGTCTTGTTACGCGCAACTCATGGGGAAGCGTGAGGTTTGGGTTAATCCCATAAATGAACAAACCACACGCCTTTACGTTGATGAATTTGGGTTTGAGCGTGTCGTCGAGAAAGGGCGGACGCCGTTTTTTCGTCGCTATGTATGAGTAAGGTTGTTACGAAAGGAGGATGAATATGGCTGATGTCACGAAAAGGCTCGCCGCCTCTTTCCGGAGCGGTGTACGCCTTATCTCTAAGCCGGTGCCCCCGCCTGAGCCGGTATATTGTGAGCCACGTGCGGCTACGGGGCTATTTGCCAGCTTAAGCCATGATAAAAAAGAGGCCGTTCTTTCTTATCGTGGGCCACAGGATCATGGCGATATGGCTTTTAGCCGGAAATAAATAGCGCAAAACAGCAGCTTGATGAGCTGCTGCTTTGGCCTGTTCCGTCGCAGGTGGCAGGCCAAACCTAGAGCTTTTTCACCGAAAACCAGTTCGGTGGAAATGCGGACACCGTCTGCCAGTACGGCTTCGCGCAGGTCAAAATCGACCGCTTCACCTATTGTCAACACTACAGCCACGATCCGATACTAGGACGCGCTCGACGCGGCCAGCTATCCAGCGTTCGGGACAGCACAAATCCGGACCGCCTTCCGGATCCGGCCACGATAGGCGGGATGGCGGTGACCGCCACGCACTGACGGTGACAGACCTCCCCAACGCGAACGGGCCTCGATGAGGCCCGTTCCAACCGTTCCGATAGTCTGCCGGATCAGCGCCCGGTCATGATGCGGTCGACCAGTTGGCCGACCGTCGGCACGAACCCGTTGGCATAGAACGGGTCGGTGGCGAAGCGCCATGCGTTCGTGCCGCCGAACATCAGGTTGTTGTCCATCACCCCGTCGTCGCCTTCCGGCCCCGCATGGGCAATGGCCTGAAGCGTCTTCTGGATGCAGAACGAACGCGGATCGGCCCTGTGGCCGTTGGAATAATCCGGTCCCCGCTGGCTCCAGTTCGAGAAGCGGCATTCCGACAGACAGCCCATGCACGCCACCTGATCGGCCAGGATCTCCCGCGCCTTCTCCGGCGTGACGAAGATCAGGGTGGAATCCGGCGTGCGCATGGCCTCGGTGTAGCCTTCCAGCTCCCACAGCCGGACATGCTCGCGATCGGCCTCGGTCATGAAAACCTGCCGGCCACGGGCACCCACGCCATAGGCGGCGGTATGCTCGCCCACCGGCTCGGTCGAATAGGCAACCTGCCGCTCCGACCGCCCCTGAAGCTCCCGCAGGAAGGGATTGTTCACCGCCGAGGAATAGAATCCCGTGGGCGAGAACCGGTTCAGGAACACGTCCCCCTTCTTCAGGGTCAGCAGCCGGCGCTTCCACGCATCGGGGATCGGGCTCTCCTGCGTCAGCAGCGGCCGGGTGCCGAACTGGAAGGCGATCGGCCCGAGTTCGGGATTGTCGATCCAGTCTTCCCATTCCTCCAGGCACCACACCCCACCGGCCATGACGATCGGCGTCTCATGCAGGCCGAAACCGCGCATCGCCTGACGCAACGCCAGCACGCGCGGGAACGGGTCTTCCGGATTGAGCGGATTTTCGCTGTTCGACAGGCCATTATGCCCGCCGGCCCGCCACGGGTCTTCGTACACCACCCCGCCCAGCCCATCGGGGTTCTTGTGGAATGAACGCTTCCACAAGGCACTGAACGCCCGCGCGGACGACACGATGGGATAATAATGGATGCCGAACCGCGCCGCGATGTCCGACAGGCGATAGGGCATGCCCGCACCGCAGGTCAGGCCATGGATCAGCCCCGGCGCGCCTTCCAGCACGCCCATGATAACGTCTTCGGCGCCGCCCATCTCCCACAGGATGTTGGCATGCACGCGCCCGCGCCCACCCGACAGATCATGCGCGATCCGCGCCTGCGCAATGCCGCCGGCAATGGCGTAGGCAATCAGTTCCTGCTGCCGTTCGCGCCGGTTCCGGCCGTGATAGACCTGCGGAACATAGCGTCCCTCAGCGTCATAGGAATCGGCATTGACGATCGAAACCGTGCCGGCGCCCCCCGCCGCCGCCCAATGTCCGGACGATATGCCGGTCGAAACCGATACGCCCTTCCCACCTTCGATCAGCGGCAGGACATCCACCCCGCCCATGCGGATCGCATTGATCGCCTTCATCACCACCCTATTGTCCTCGCACGGTCCCGACGGGCCGGCGTCTCGTCCATCCGTGTCCCGCGCCTCACGGGCGGGGCCGCGGCGGCGAGGCTGACTGCCCCGCCGCCAATCGGCTTCAGCGTGCCGGCGGCCGAGCGGGCTTGGCGCCGACCGCCTCGCTGATGTCGGCACCCGTCTCCTGGTCGACGACGCGCATCGACAGCTTGACCTTGCCGCGATCGTCGAAGCCCAGAACCTTCACCTTGACCACATCGCCCTGGTTGACGATGTCCGTGGTCTTGGCCACCCGGCCCTGCGACAGTTCCGAGATATGGACCAGACCGTCGCGCGCACCCAGGAAGTTCACGAACGCACCGAAATCGGCGGTCTTGACCACCTTGCCGGTATAGATCGCGCCAATCTCGGGCTCGGCCACGATGCCGCGAATACGCTCGATCGCCTTGGTGGCCTGCTCTTCGGCCGACGCGGCGATCATGATCGTGCCGTCATCGTTGATATCGATCTTGGCGCCCGAATATTCAACGATCTCACGGATCACTTTACCGCCCTGGCCGATCACATCGCGGATCTTTTCCTTGGGCACGGTGATGGTCGTGATCTTCGGCGCGGTCGAGGACACGTCGCTGCGCCCCTCGGTCAGGGCCTTGGACATCTCGCCCAGGATGTGCAGACGGCCGTCGCGCGCCTGGCCCAGGGCGATCTTCATGATCTCGGGCGTGATGGACGTGATCTTGATGTCCATCTGCAACGCGGTGACGCCCTGCTCGGTGCCCGCCACCTTGAAGTCCATGTCGCCCAGATGATCTTCGTCACCCAGAATGTCGGACAGCACGGCGAAGCCGCGATCTTCCTTGATCAGGCCCATGGCGATGCCCGCCACCGGACGCTTCAGCGGCACGCCGGCATCCATCAGCGCCAGCGAGGTGCCGCACACGGTCGCCATCGACGACGAACCGTTGCTCTCGGTGATCTCGGACACCACGCGCATGGTGTACGGGAAGGTATCCTTGCCGGGCAGCAGCGGATGCACCGCGCGCCAGGCCAGCTTGCCATGCCCGATCTCGCGACGGCCCGGCGAGCCCATGCGGCCGCACTCACCCACCGAGTAGGGGGGGAAGTTGTAGTGCAGCATGAAGTTGGTGCGGTATTCGCCTTCCAGCGCGTCGATCACCTGCTCATCCTGGGCGGTGCCCAGGGTGGCGACCACCAGGGCCTGGGTCTCGCCACGGGTGAACAGGGCCGAGCCATGGGCGCGCGGCAGAATGCCGACTTCCGACACGATCGGGCGGACCGTCTTCAGGTCGCGGCCGTCGATCCGCAGGCCGGTATCCAGCACCGAACTGCGCACCACGTCGGCTTCCAGATCCTTCAGGATCGGCTTGGCCGCGCCCGCATCCAGGCCTTCCGCCGTCAGCGCCGCCAGCACGGCGTCCTTCGCCGCGCCGACCTTCTTGTAACGCGCCTGCTTCACGCGCTCCTGGTACGCTTCGGCGATCGACGCGCGGCCCAGCACGTCGATCCGCTTGCGCAGCGCCAGTTCCTCGGCCGACGGCTCGGCCAGGTCCCACGGCGCCTTCGCGGCATGCTCGGCCAGCGCGATGATGGCGTCGATGACCGGCTGGAACGCTTCATGACCGAAGGTCACGGCACCCAGCATCACCTCTTCGCTCAGTTCGGCGGCTTCGGATTCGACCATCAGCACGCCTTCGGCGGTGCCGGCGACGACCAGATCCAGCGCGCTGTCCTTCATCTCCGGCAGGGTCGGGTTCAGCACATAGGCGCCGTTCGCATAGCCGACGCGGCAGGCCGCCACCGGGCCGAAGAACGGAATGCCCGACAGCGTCAGCGCCGCCGAGCAGCCGAT
>NZ_JBDNXE010000086.1:0-18350 GCF_047721585.1 Gluconacetobacter sp. | reverse complement strand
CCGAGCCGCAGGCCGGCCAGATAGGGCCGGCGGGCGGCCGCGGGCCGCGGGCCCAGCAGCACCTGCGCGCGGGCCGAGACCAGGAGCGCCGCGAGGCCGGCGCCGGCGCGGGCGGGCGTGACGCCCGCGTCGAAGCCGCTCTCGTCGGGGGGCAGGTCGCCTTGCAGGCGCCCCAGGATGGAATGGCCGCGCAGTAAGGCGAAGAGTTCGCCCGTCATGAAGGTGGCGAAGCCGGCGATGCGCCCGTCTGCGAGAACGGCCCATTTGCTATGGGTGCCGGGCAGCAGCAGCCGGCCGCGGGCCAGGCCGGGATCAATCGTCAGCGCGCCGATGATCTGTGTTTCCTCGCCGCGCATGACTTCGGCGCGCGGGGTGTCCATCGCCAGGCCGGGCACGATGTGCAGCACGCCGCCATCGCCGGAGGGAACGCTGATCAGGCTCTCGGCCATTTCGGCGGCACCGGCGGCGTTGCGGCGATAGGGGGCCTGCGCCCATCCTTGCGCGCTGCCGATCATGCCGGCGGCGATGGCAGGCAGATGCGGCCACCGCCTGCGCCACGCTCCGGCGATCTGTGCGAAGGAGGCTGGGAAACCATCCGGCGGCGTCTGCATGATTCCCAACCGTTCGGCCCGGCGTTCCAGCACCGTGCCGTTGGCCCCCAGCAGGAATGCGCGCAGCGAGGACGTGCCCCAGTCGAGCGCGATCAGACGGGGTGTCATGCGAAGGCCCTCCGCCGGGGTAGCCAGCCCAGTTCGCGCGAGATGGCCTGCGCGGTGGCGACCACGGCGGGGGCGAGTTCGTGCATGCGTGTCTCGGACATATAAACCGTGGCGCTGGCGACGCTGACGGCGGCGATCACCGTGCCGGTCGCGTCGCGGATGGCGGCGGCCACGCATCGAATGCCGGGCTCGTTCTCCTCGAAATCGAAGGCGCAGGCCGCAAGGCCGGACTGGCGCAGCCCTGCGCGATAGTCGGGCCAGGCGGGCAGCCGTGCGTTGGGCGTGGCCGGATGGCTGAGAGCCGCGTCGTAAAGCGTCCGCCACTCGGCTTCCGGCAGATCCAGCATCAGTGCCTTGCCCAGGCCGGTGGAGGCGATCGGCATGCGTTTGCCCACGCGCGACCGCATTTCCAGGCCGCGCTGCCCGGCAATCTTGTCCAGATACAGCACTTCGATGCCTTCGCGGATGCCCAGATGCACGGTGTCGCGGGTGGTGGCGCCCAGGGCATCGAGATGCGGGCGGGCTACGGCCACCACCGGCAGGGTGTCGCGGGCCAGAAAACCCATTTCCACCAGGCGGGGACCCAGAATGAACGTCTGGCCGCCACCGCTGGACGGTGCGCGCAGATAGCCCGCCTGCACCAGGGCACTGGCCAGCCGGTGGGTGGTACTGCGGCTGCATCCGATGGTGGCGGCGATGTCGGTCAATGTGCGATGGCCCGCCGCCACGGCCTCGATCACTGCCAGGCCGCGCGTCAGGGTCTGTGTCCCGGCGGGAAAGGCGACGCTATCGGTTCCTGTCATGTCCGTGTTCTTCCGTCTGCTTGCCGGCACCATGAGGCGGGTGATGGGGTGTCGTCAATATTTTGGAATGACATCTCATATAGTGGGATATGTTGGTTGATCAGCCGATGGGTTTGCTTCTATCGATACGGAAGACTGCGCAGCATCCTGGAAATTTATCCTGGTATTTCGGGACAAGTTCGGGATGCGAGACGGGGTTCAATATCAAGAGCGTCATATGAGGCGTCACATGCGTAACCAGAGAAACAGAGATCGTTCGCGGAATCGGTGGCGGGACGGGAGTCTTCGTCGGCGCTAGCGGTTGCGGCACGCCCGGCAAGACGGCGTGCCCGGCTTGAGCTGTTCTGTGCAAGCGGATCTTTTCATGAAAATTCACGATGTATCGCGGACCTTGCTGTCCGCCATGGCCCTGCTGTGTCTTCAGGATATGCCTGCATGGGCCGGGCCGGATTCTCTTGGGACGCATGCGGCGGCGCCTGTCGTTTCTCCTGCCCCCGAACCGGCCGGCAAGGCCAGCACGCGCGTGATTGTGAACAAGGGGGCGGTCGTGCGGTCTTCAGCAATCCTGCCTGCCGATAACCTGCATGTGGCGTCAGCCGACGACATGCCTTCTTCGACGCGGCAGCGCGAAAACCTGGGCGTGAACGCATCCGCCCTGGGGTCGACCTGGTCGGAAGTGCGTGTCGTGCCGACACTGGACCGGCTGCTGGGCGCGATGGGTGGCTGGCGGCAGCGCCTGTCGGATGCCGGTTTCGATTTCACCTTGAGCTATCTGGCGGAGACCGTCGGCAATGTGGCGGGCGGGCGTCGGAGAGGGGTGGATTATTCGCACCAGATCGTCATGGGAACCGATTTCGATCTTGAAAAGATGATGGGTGCAAAAGGGCTTTCGTTCCACATGCTGGGTGTCCAGCGCGCGGGCCGGAGTGTTGCGACCGATTATCTGGGGGTGACGGGCCTGACCCAGCCGCAGGAGGATTATGGAGTTGGCGGCAACGTGCTCTACAAACTGGTTTATATCTATCTTGAGCAGAAGCTGTTCGGTGGAAAGCTGCTGGTGGATGTCGGCCACATGCCGGCCAACCTCAAGTTCGGAACATCGTATTTCGCGTGCTATGCGCTCAATAACGTGACATGCGCGCATCCCACGGCATTGTCGGCCGGCACGAAATGGCGGTCCTGGCCTTTTTCGCAATGGGGCATGATGGCACGGTTCAATCCCGGTCGGCACCTCTATGCGCAGGCTGGCTTCTTCGAAGCATCGGCAACCGAAGGAGGGCGGGCGGGATTCAATTTCTCGTTTGCGCCTCTTGGTTATGTCATTCCGATGGAACTGGGGTGGGAACCCTCGCTCGGGCGCGATCGGCTGACCGGCCATTACAAGCTCGGCGGATATATCGACACGTCCGATCATCCCGATCCCTTCACCGCGCAGGACGGTACGCCGATTCTGCTCTCTCACCGGCCGGCGCGGATCGAACGTCAGCGGGGGGCGTGGTATGTGGGGGCGGACCAGATGGTGCTGCGTTACGGCACGGCGAAAGACCAGGGGCTCATTCTCTTCGGCATCGCCGGTTGGGATATGGGGGCGTCGCTGCCCGCGCAGAGCCAGTATACGGTCGGCATCATCTCGCAGGGCATGTTTCCCGCCCGTGTGACGGATGCGATTTCCCTGTTCTGGTCATGGCAGAACGTCAATCGCAAGATCACACGACTACAGGAAATGCAGGCGGACCTGGGCTACGAGACGCTGCATGGCGGTGTGCGGATGCCGCAGGCGAGCTTTCAGGTCGTGGAACTGACCTACACGGCCTTCCTGACCAGAGGGCTGAAGATCCTGCCGGATCTGCAATACGTCATTCATCCGGATGCGACGCGGACCTATCCGAATGCTCTGGAGGCCGGCTTCCGGCTTCTGGCGCAGTTCTGAGCAGCGCGCACAGGGGGAGAATCCCTGAGAGCGCAGGATGGAAAAAAACGATTTTTCAGGGAATTGGCGGACCCGAAAGGATTCGAACCTTCGACCTTCGCCTTCGGAGGGCGACGCTCTATCCAGCTGAGCTACGGGTCCAGTGACGCCTCAATACCCCGAACCGTTTCGGGGCGCCAGCCCTTGCGGGCAATTATTTGCCGGCCAGGGCGTCCAGCGGTGCCAGAAACGGCGGTGGGGTATCGCTGCCGTCATGGGGCAGGGCCTGCCAGGCGGCGGCGGCGATGTCGCCGCCCGAGGGGAGGGGGCGGTCGGGGTCGGTGATCCATTGGGCGATGTCGGCGATCGTGGCCTGACGGCTGCGGCCGCGTAGGAGCAGGTGGTAGCCCTGCGGGATGAAGTCGCGCCGCACGCCGGGTGGCAGGTGGCGCCACAGGGTGGCCATGGCCGACGGGGGGACGAGCTGGTCGTGGCCGCCATAGATCACCAGCGTGGGGCCGCGCAGATGCGGGGCGGCGTCGGCGGCCTGGTGCATCAGGGTGGCCAGGCCGGCGACGGCGCGCATGCGCGTGGCGCGCAGGGTCAGCGGGTCGAAATAGAGGCGGCGCATGGCCGCCATGTCGTCGCCCGCCACGACGTGGACGGGGAGTTCATGGCCGGTCAGGCGCCAGTCGGGTGCCGTGGCGGCCAGCAGGCGCAGCACGGTTTCGGGGGCGGGACCCAGTTTCCAGATCGCCGGGGCCAGCAGGATGGTGCCGGCGGCGGGTGGAGCGTCGGGACGGGCCATCAGGCAGGTCAGGACCGCGCCGCCCATGCTCTCGCCCAGCAGATAGAGCGGCACGCCGGGATGGCGGCTGGCGATGATCAGGGCTTCGTCGCGCGCATCCGCGACCATGCGGTTGGTGCCTGCCCACAGGCCGCGATCCGGCATGCCGCCGAAGCCGCGCAGGTCGGGGGCGTAGAGGGTGATGCCCTGTGCCGCGAGCGCGGGGGCCGCGAATTCCCAGGCGTCGCGGCTGTCGTCGAATCCATGCAGCGCCAGCATGACCGCCCGGACCTGTCCGCGCGCGGGCCAGATACGGGTGGGGATTGCGGTGCCGTCGGGCAGGTGCAGGATGGTGTCGGGCGGCACCAGACGGCCATCCGCCGCCCAGGCGGCGGGCGGATGTGGCGGCGGCGGGTCCTGCATCGCGCAGCCTGCGAACAGCAGGAGCGGGGCCAGATAGCGCAGGCGTGACAGGCGGAGGTTTGAAAGCACGGTGATCCTGCGTATCATCCCCCAACCATCATGACTACCGGCCGACAGGGCCATCATCACGAGGCGGAGCGAACATATGCAGGTCCAGACCCTTCCGGCCCAATCCGGCGATCCGGTCCCCCATCCGCGCCTCGGCCATGTCGAGACGGTGATCGTGCAGTCGCGCGTGCTGTCCTGTGACGGCGGGCTGGGGGCGCTGGGGCATCCGCGCGTGTGGTTGCGCATTGCCGGGCACCAGACTTTCTGCCCCTATTGTTCGCGCCTGTTCGTATTGAGCCCCGATGCCGGGGAAGACAGCGCGCACTGATCCGACCCAGCATGTCCAGCGACGCCCCGATTCACCTGATCCTCGTTGACGGATCGGGGTTCATCTTTCGTGCCTTCCATGCCCTGCCGCCGATGACCGCGCCCGATGGGACGCCGGTCAATGCCGTGTTCGGCTTCACCAACATGCTGGCGCGGCTGCTGCGCGACCATGTGGGCACGCATCTCGCCGTCATTTTCGATGCGGGCCGGTTGACCTTCCGCAACGAACTTTATGACCAGTACAAAGCCCACCGACCGGAGCCGCCGGAGGATCTGCGGCCGCAATTCGCCCTGGTGCGCGATGCGACCTCGGCCTTCGGCGTGCCGGGGATCGAGGAAGCGGGGTGGGAGGCCGACGATCTGATCGCGGCCTATGCCCGCCGTGTGACCGATGCGGGGGGGCGCTGCACCATCGTTTCGTCCGACAAGGACCTGATGCAGCTTATCCGTCCGGGTGTGGAGATGCAGGACCCGATCCGCCAGAAGCCGATCGGGCCGGCCGAGGTCGAGGCGAAATTCGGCGTGACGCCCGACAAGGTGATCGACGTGCAGGCGCTGATCGGCGATTCGGTCGATAACGTGCCGGGTGTGCCGGGGATCGGACCCAAGACCGCCTCGGCGCTGATTGCGGAATATGGGTCGCTGGATGCGATCCTGGCGGCCGCGCCCGCGATGAAGGCTTCGAAACGGCGCGATAATCTGATCGAACATGCCGAGCGCGCGCGCCTGTCGCGGGAACTGGTGACGTTGCGCGAGGACGCGCCGTGCCCGGTGCCGCTGGCGGAACTGGTCTGCCGCGAGCCCGATGAGGCGGAACTGGGCGCGTGGCTGGGCCGGATGGGTTTCCGCTCGCTGGTGCATCGGATGGGGCTGAAGCAGACGGCGGCGGCGGTTGGTGTCGCCAGTCATGCGGCGGCCCCGGCCGTGGCGGGCGCCCGTGCGGAGGCCGGTGCGGAGGTCGCGCCGGGCGCGGCGCCTGCCGCACCCGATCGGGCGCCGTTTGGGCCTTATGAGACCATACGCACCGCCGAGGCGCTGGACGCCTGGGTGGCGGAGGCGCGCCGGGTCGGGTTCTGCGCCGTCGATACCGAGACCGACGGGCTGGACCCCTTGCATGCCGGGCTGGTTGGGATCTCGCTGGCTGTGGCGCCGGGGCGCTCTTGCTACATTCCGCTGGCCCATGAGGGCGCGCCGGCGCAGGCGCAGCTTCTGCCCGAGGAGGGGGTGGAAGAGGACCCTGTCGGCGTTCAGATGCCGGTTGCCACCGCGCTGGACAGTCTGGGTCCGCTGTTCATCGACCCGTCGGTGCTAAAGATTTTCCAGAACGCCAAGTTCGACCTGCTGGTACTGACCCGTGCCGGCGCGCCGCAGCCGACGCCGATCGACGATACCATGCTGATTTCCTACGCCCAGTATGCCGGGCGGCATGGGCAGGGCATGGATGAGTTGTCGCGGCTGTATCTGGGCCATACGCCGATTTCCTATGACGAGGTGACGGGTACCGGGCGCAACCGTATTCCGTTTGCGCGGGTCGATGTGGCGCGGGCGACCGCATATGCGGCCGAGGATACGGATGTGACGCTGCGGCTGTGGCTGTCGCTGCATCCGACCCTGCGCTCCAACCGGGCGCTGGCGCTGTATGAGGAACTGGAACGGCCTCTGGTGGCTGTGCTGGCCGACATGGAACGGGCCGGCATTGCGGTGGACGTGACCGAACTGCGGCGTCTGTCGGCCGATTTCGCGGCGCGCATGGGCGAGATGGAAGTGGAGATCCATCGTCTGGCCGGCCGGTCGTTCAATGTCGGCTCGCCCAAGCAGTTGGGCGAGATCCTGTTCGACGAAATGGGTCTGGCCGGCGGCAAGCGGATGAAATCGGGCGCCTGGGGGACCGATTCGTCGGTGTTGCAGGATCTGGCCGACCAGGGGCATGACCTGCCTGCGCGCATTCTCGCCTGGCGGCAACTGGCCAAGCTGAAATCGACCTATGCCGATGCGCTGGTGAGCCAGGCCGATCCGGGGACGGAGCGGGTGCATACCTCGTTCCAGATGGCGATTACCTCGACCGGTCGCCTGTCGTCCAACGAGCCGAATTTGCAGAACATTCCCATCCGCACCGAGGAAGGCGGGCGCATTCGCCGCGCCTTTGTCGCGGCGCCGGGCCATGTGCTGCTGTCGGCGGATTATTCGCAGATCGAATTGCGGCTGCTGGCCCATGTGGCGAACATTCCAGCCCTGCGCGAGGCTTTCGCGCTGGGGCAGGATATCCATGCCCGCACGGCGTCCGAGGTCTTCGGCGTGCCGATCGAGGGGATGGACCCGCTGACGCGGCGGCGGGCCAAGGCGATCAATTTCGGGATCATCTACGGCATCAGCGCCTTCGGGCTGGGGCGGCAGCTCGGCATTCCGCCGGGCGAGGCGCGATCGTATATCGACGCCTATTTCGCCCGCTATCCCGAGATCCGCGACTATATGGACCGGATGAAGGAAGAGGCGAAGGCGAACGGCTACGTCACCACCCCGTTCGGGCGGCGGTGCTGGGTGCCGGGCATCGGCGACCGCAACGCGGCCCGCCGGTCCTATGCCGAGCGGCAGGCGATCAATGCGCCGTTGCAGGGCGGGGCGGCCGACATCATCAAGCGCGCGATGGTGCGCCTGCCGCGTGTGCTGGCCGATGCCGGGCTTGACGGACGGCTGCTGCTTCAGGTCCATGACGAACTTGTGTTCGAGGTACGGCAGGGCCAGGAGGGCGATCTGTCGGGACTCGTGAAACAGGTCATGGAATCCGCCGCCGACCTTTCGGTGAAGCTGGTGGTGGAAACCGGGACCGGAACGAACTGGGCGGACGCACATTGATGCAGAAACGGGACAAGCGCCGGCTGGCGATCGGGGCGGTCGTTGCCGTGCTTTCGGCGGCAGGGGGCTATGCGGGCTACTGGGCGATGGACCGCGCCGGCCCGCTGCTTTCCACCCACGGCAACGAGATCGGCGGGTCGTTCCGGCTGGTCAGCGCGGCCGAGGGCGAGGTGTCGGACAGCAATTTCCGGGGCCGCTGGATGCTGGTCTATTTCGGCTACACGCACTGCCCCGACGAGCAATGCGGCGCGACGCTGCGGGCGATGGCCGGGGCGATGGACCTGCTGGGGCCGAAACATCGGTCTGTGGCGCCGCTGTTCATTTCGGTGGACCCGATGCGCGATACGGCTGAGGCGATGCGGGCCTATACGCTGCGCTTCGGGCCGCGCATCTTCGCCATGACCGGCGCGCCGACCATGCTCAAGGCCGTGACCGCCGAATATCATGCGCCCTACGTGCGTCATGAAGGCAAGGATGGCGATTACAGCATGGAACCGTCACCGCGTATCGTCATCATGTCGCCCGAAGGGCGCTATGCCGGTACCATCCAGTCCGATGCTTCGGCACAGGATATCGCGGACCGTCTGAACAGCCTGATGGCGGCGCAATAGGTGCGGGGGCGACGGTTCGGAGCCTGTCCGGACATGCGCTCTGGCGGCGATCCGACGCGCGTTTCCAGACAGGTCCTGAGCCCGCATCTTCTGTTTGCCGGTATGCTGGCGGTGCTGGCGGGTATACCAGCCGCCCGCGCGCAGGATTCCGCGCCGCCGGGCAGCGCCCGGCCGGTGGGAGACGGGCAGACGCTGGGTAGTCCGCATCGTGGGGGGACCTTGCGGCTGGCGGCGTCATCCTCGGGCGGGACGCTCGACCCGCAGATCAATTATACCTCGGAATATGCCCAGCTTTTCACCGTGCTGTATGACGGGCTGCTGAATTTCCGCAAGGCGGACGATCGCACCAGCGACGAGGTGGTGGCCGATCTGGCCGAAGCGGTGCCGCAGCCCGAGGATGGTGGGCGGACCTGGCGCTTCACCCTGCGGCAGGGGGTGCGGTTCTCCACCGGGCAGGAGGTCACGGTGGCGGATGTCGCGGCCTCGATCCGGCGTCTGTTCCGGGTCGGCAGCCCGACGGCGGGGTCGTTCTACGGTGCCATCGTCGGCGCCGATCTCTGCCTGCGCGACCCCGCGCACTGCACGCTGGCGGGTGGGCTGGAGGTCGATTCGGCGACGCGGGAAGTGGTCTTTCACCTGAAGCAGCCGGATGCCGAATTTCCGCAGAAACTGGCTTTTCCGCATGCCTCGATCCTGCCGGCGAACATGCCGGACCATGATCTGGGCAATGTGCCGGCACCGACCACGGGGCCATACCGGTTCGTCAGCTACGATCCGGACCGGGGGGCGGTGCTGGAGCGCAATCCGTTCTTCCATGTGTGGAGCGCCGAGGCGCAGCCCGATGGTTATGTCGATCATATCCACTACGATTTCGGCCTGCCGGACGAAGCGGCGGTGACGGCGGTGGAAAACGGCCAGTATGACTGGATGTTCGACATGAAGCCGCTGGACCGGCTGGGCGAACTGGGCGCGCGCCATACCAGGCAGGTGCATATCCGCGCGCTCTACGGCATCTATTACGTGCCGATGAACGTCAATCTTCCGCCCTTCAACAACCGTCTGGCCCGTCAGGCGGTGAACCGGGCGCTGGACCGGCGGGCGATGACCATCCTGTATGGCGGCAGCGCCGTCGCCGGGCCGCTCTGCACCATGGTGCCGCCCGGCATCCCCGGCGCGCTGGATGAATGCGCCTATACGAAGGGGGCGGACCTCGACCATCCGGCGCCCTCCTGGCAGGGGCCGGATCTGGAGGGCGCACGCCGGCTGGTGGCGGCCAGCGGTACCGCCGGGCAGAAAGTGACGGTGGTGGTGCAGAACACCAATGTCGAGATGAGCATGGGGGTGTGGCTGCGCAACATGCTCCAGGCCATCGGCTACGATGCCAGCGTCAAGCCCCTGGCCCATGCGGTGCAGCTTGGATACATCCAGAATACATCGAACCATGTGCAGATCAGCGTGACGGACTGGTTTGCCGATTATCCCTCGGCCTCGAATTTTCTGGACGATCTGTTCGGCTGCGAGAATTTCCATCCCGGCACCGACAATTCGATCAACATCGCGGGCTATTGCGACAAGGACGCCCAGGCGGCGATGGATGCGGCCAAGCAGGAAACCGATCCGGCACGGGCGGCGGACCTCTGGGCGCAGGCGGGGCGGATCATCGCCCGGGATTCTCCGGCCGCACCGGCCATTCGCATCAATTATATTGATCTGGTATCGTCACGGTTGGGCAATTATTTCTATTCGGACCTCTATCACATGATCTTCTCGCAAGTCTGGGTTCAGTGAGGCGAGGGGGCGCGTCCTCGCCTTCTTCCGCCTCCCGGCCTGCCGGGCCCTGGCGCCGGGCCGGGCGGCGGCTGGCGCGGGATCGGGCGGCGATGGTGGCGTTGGCGGTGCTGCTGGCGGTGGCGGCGGCGTGCCTGATGGCGCCGCTTTATGCGCGCGACGTGGCGCATACCGATCCGTTCACGTCCAACGTCGCGGGGGCCGTGACGATCGACGGGCGCAGCGTTGATATCATGCAGCCCAATGACAATCCGCTGCATCTGGGCCTGTCGCCGATCGGACCGACCTGGCGCGCCTCGGCCGACCTGCTGGGGGCGGACAGCCAGGGGCGGGATCTGGCGGCGCGCCTGCTCTATGGCGGGCGGACCTCGCTGCTGATTGCCTTCTGTGCCGCCGCGCTGTGCATCGTGCTGGCGGCCGTCGTGGGCATCGTCGCCGGTTATGTCGGGGGGATCGTGGATGCCGTGCTGTCGCGCATCATGGACATCATGTGGGCGGTGCCGGTTTATCTGTTCGCGATCTCGCTTTCCATCGTGACCGTCAGCCAGGGGCTGAAGCTGGGGCCGATCGTGATCGGCAGCGATAATCTGCTGATCCCGATCTGCATCATCGCGCTGGTCTATGTGCCCTATGCGGCGCGGCCGGTGCGCGGGCGGGTGATGACGTTGCGTCGGGCGGAGTTCGTCACCGCCGCTCGGGCGCTGGGGGTGCCGGGTTATCGCATCGTGCTGCGGGATATCCTGCCCAATGTCACCGGCACGCTGGTGGTGCTGGCGCCGCTGATGATGGCGCTGGCGATGATGGCGGAATCGGCGCTGTCGTTCCTTTCCATCGGCGTGCAGGCGCCCGGCGCGTCGTGGGGGACGATCATCCAGGATGGCGAGGGGTTGATCTATACCCGCCCGATGGTGGCCATCGCGCCGGGGCTGGCGATCGTGATCGTGGTGCTGGCGCTGAACGTGCTGGGGGACGGCATGCGCGACGCGCTGGATGTGCGCGACAGCGGGCGGGAGCGCGGCTGATGGTCATGAGCGTCCTGCGGCGTCTGGGCCAGACGCTGTTCGTGCTGTTCGGGATTTCGGTGCTGGTGTTCCTGGTGTTCTTCGCCACGCCGGGAGCGGACCCGACGGCGCGCATCGCCGGCCGCAATGCCTCGCCCGAGACGATGGCGCGGGTGCGCGTGGAATACGGGTTCGACCGGCCCTTGCCGGTGCAATATGCGCGGATGATGGAAAAGCTGTTCGTGACGCGGGATCTGACCTCCTACGTCAATCGCGGGCAGAAGGTGGTGCCGGAGATTCTGGAGGCGGCGCCGGTCACGGTGTCGCTGGTTTCCGGCGCGGCGCTGATCTGGGTGGTGCTGTCGGTGGCCATGGGCATGACGGCGGCGGCTCTGCGTGGCGGCTGGGTGGATCGCGGCCTGATGATGCTGGGGCTGGTCGGGATTTCGATTCCGGTCTTCTGGCTGGGGCAGGTGGTGAATCTGGTCACGCAGAGCCGCTATCACGATAGCTGGCTGTTTTCCTGGGTGCCGGGGCTGGGCTATGTGCCGCTGACCGAGGACCCGCTGGGCTGGTTCCGCGCGCTGGTCCTGCCGTGGCTGACGCTGGCGGTGCTGTTCGTGGGCATTTACAGCCGCGTGCTGCGTGCCGATCTGGTGGCGGTGCAGAGCGAGGATTTCATGCGTACCGCCCGTGCCAAGGGGCTGTCGCCCGTGCGGGTGCTGCTGGTCCATGGGCTGCGCACGTCGATGATCACGTTCGTTTCGCTGTTCGGGCTGGATTTCGCGCAATTGGTGGGCGGTGGCGCGCTGTTGACGGAGGTGGTGTTCGGTTTGCAGGGCGTTGGGCGGCTGACCTATCAGGCGCTGTCGAACCTCGACCTGCCGCTGATCATGGCGACGGTGATGTATTCGGCGGTGTTCGTCGTGATCGCCAATGCCGTCGTGGACATGCTGTATCTCTTCCTTGACCCCCGGGTGCGCGATGGACGGTGACATGCTGCTGGCGGTGCGCGACCTGACGGTGGCGCTGCCCATCGGCGGGCGGCTGGTGCCGATCGTCGAATCCGTATCCTTTACGCTGGGCGCGCGGGAAATCCTGGGTATCGTGGGCGAGTCCGGCTCGGGCAAGAGCGTGACCTCGCTGGCGGTCATGGGGCTGATCGACGTGCCGGGCGCGCGCGTCAGCGGGTCGGTGCGCTTTCGCGGGCGCGAACTGGTGGGACTGGCGCCGCGCGCCTATCGCGCGTTGCGCGGGCGTGAGATCGCGATGATCTTTCAGGACCCGATGACGGCCTTTACGCCTGTCTATACGGTCGGGCGGCAGATCGACGAACAGATCCGCGCCCATCAGAAGATATCGCGCACCGATGCGCGCGCGCGCACCGTGCGTCTGCTGGGCGATATGGGCGTGCCCGACCCCGAGCGGGTGGCCGGGCGCCATCCGCACCAGCTTTCCGGCGGTCTGCGCCAGCGGGCGATGATTGCGATGGCGCTGTCGTGCAATCCGGCGCTGCTGATCGCCGACGAACCGACGACGGCGCTGGATGTGACGGTGCAGGCGCAGATCCTGGACCTGCTGCGCGGGTTGCGGCGGGAATACGGGTCGTCGGTGCTGCTGATCACCCACGACATGGGCGTGGTGGCCGAGACCTGCGACCGTACGCTGGTGCTGTATAGCGGGCTGGTGGCCGAGCGCGGGCCGACCGGCGCGTTGTTCGCGCAGCCGGGGCACCCGTACACGGCGGCGTTGCTGGATTCGATTCCGCCGCTGCATGGGCCGCGTCCGGCGCGTCTGCCCTCCATTCCCGGCAGTCCGCCGGCCCCCGCCGAGCGCCCGGCCGGGTGCCCCTTCGCGCCGCGCTGCGTCTATGTGCAGGATTCCTGCGCCGTGCGGCCGCCGCTGGTTGCGTGCGGGGAGCAGGATGTCGCCTGTGTGCTGCCGGCCGAGGGGCGCCCGCTGCCGCCGCGTTTCGTTTCGGAGATGCGTGCATGACCACCCGGCCGGACGCTCCGCCATCTCCGCTGATTGCAGCGGAGGATTTGCGCATGACCTACCGCGTCGGGCGCGGGCAGGTGCTGCGCGCGCTCGATGGGGTGTCGCTCGCCGTCCGGCCCGGCGAGGTGCTGGGGCTGGTGGGCGAGTCCGGTTGCGGCAAATCGACTCTCGGCCGCTGCCTGCTGCGGCTGGTGCAGCCGAGTAGCGGGCGCGTCGTCTTCGATGGCACCGACATCACCACGCTGCCCGAGCGGCGCCTGCGCCCGCTGCGGCAGGACATGCAGATGGTGTTTCAGGATTCCTATGCCGCGCTGAATCCGCGTCGGCGGGTCGGCGACCTGATTGCCGAGCCGTTGCGGGTGCATCCCGCCCCCGGCGGCGGGCGGCGCAGTCGGGCCGATATCGCCGCCCGGCTGGCGGAACTGATGGATCTGGTGGGCCTGCCGCAGGCGGCGCTGGAGCGTTATCCGCACGAATTTTCCGGCGGCCAGCGGCAACGGATCAACATTGCCCGCGCGCTGGCGCTTTCCCCCCGGCTGGTGGTCGCCGATGAGCCGGTGGCGGCGCTGGATGTGTCGATCCAGGCGCAGATCGTGAATCTGTTCATGGATCTGCGCGACCGGCTGGGGCTGACCTATGTGTTCGTCGCGCATGATCTGGCGGTGGTGCGGCAGATTTCGACCCGCGTTGCGGTCATGTATCTGGGCGCGATCGTCGAACTGGGCGAGGCCGACGCCGTGCTGCACCATCCGGCCCATCCCTACACCGCCGCCCTGATCGCTGCCGTGCCCGAGCCCGTGGTGCGCAAGGAAGGGTTGCCGCCGCCATTGCGCGGCGACGTGCCCAGCCCGATCGCACCGCCACCGGGCTGCCGGTTTCACACGCGCTGCCCGGTGGTGCGCGACCGATGCCGGGTCGATCCGCCGGTGCTGCATGCCCTGGCGGATGGGCGTGAAGTGGTCTGTCACTATCCGTTAGCAGGGGAATGAGTGCGCGAGGCTTTGGCCCGCACCCACCCAAGGCAGTCGTCTTCGAAAATTTCTTCTCGGGCAACGAGCAGGGATGAAGGGGACGACTGTCCTCTTCCGGGTTCGGGCGGAGCCTGACCGTTATGCTCGGAAATGTCGCGATACGGGACAGCAACACCAGGTGGGCCAGACCGTGACATGATCGAAATCATGAACGCTTCCATGTCGCAGCAGTGTGGAGGAAGGTGGAGAATGATGAAATATTCATAAAATATGGAAAGAGCGTTCTTTTTTCGCCGGCCATTTCAGTATAGGGCGCAATGCGTGGACTTGAAAATTGGGAGTCGGCGATGAGGGCGCGACGGATCGTTCTCCTGGCGGCGATGCTGGGATTGGTGATCGGGTTGGTGGTCGGGCTGGGGCCGCGTGTGCGGCCGTGGAACGGTGCGCTCGCAATGCCGGCCGTGCCCTCCGATCCCGCCACGCTGACGGCGTGGATCGCGGCTGGTGAAGCGGCGGCCGGCCCCCTGCGGCCCGGTGCTGAAGCGCGGATCGTCTGGGCCGATCCGGCGCATCCCGCGCGCACCGCCTGCGCCATCGTCTATCTGCATGGTTTCACCGCCAGCCAGGGGGAGGGCGCGCCGGTTCATGCCGATCTCGCGCGTCTGTTCGGCTGCAATCTCTATCTGGCGCGCCTGCCGGGCCATGGGCTACAGGCGCCGGACGCCATGCGTGGCCTGACGGCGGAGCGGCTGGCGCAGGGGGCGGCGCGGGCACTGGCGATCGGCGGGGCGATCGGCGAGCGGGTGATCGTGATCGGCACCTCCACCGGCGGCGCCCTGGCGCTGGATCTCGCGGCGCGCTTTCCGCAGGCGCTCTCCGGGCTGGTTCTGTGGTCGCCACTGGTGCGCGAACGGGGGAACCAGTTGGACCCGCTGTTCTGGCCGTGGGGACTGCAATTGATGTGGCTGGTGCATAATCACGGCCATGACGTGACGCATGCTCCCGCGCTGGGGCCGGTCTGGACCGGGGATGTGCATGTCGATGGCTATGTCGCGCTGGCCGAACTGACGCGCGGGCGGATGGTCGCGCCGGTGTTTCACCAGGTCATGGCGCCGGTCTTCCTCGGTTATTACGATCGTGATCCGGCGCATACCGACCCGACGGTGGAGGTGCCGGCGATGATGGAGATGTTCGGGCAACTGGGCACGCCGGCGGCCCTGCGTCGTCAGGTGGATTTTCCGCAGGCCGACAGTCATGTGATCGCTTCGCCGCTGCGCTCGCGCACCCCGGACGCCGTGTGTCGGGCCACGCGCGATTATCTGCATGATGTGCTGCGTCTGCCCTATGCCCCGGATGGCGACCCGGCCGTATGCGATACGGTGCGTCCGCTCGCAGGCTAGCACCCGGCTTTATGCACGCCATCGGTGCATGGGGGCGTCTTTTCGCATGGATGGCCGCTAAAATATTGATTTATCTGAGGTTAAGAAACGTAAATCTGGACGAATCCGGTTTTCCGGCACTAGTCAGGGGGAAGGGGAGGCGGATAAAATGCCGCAGGCACCGGGGCATTTGCGCCCCGATTGTCGCATCCAAGGAAGTGAGACCGATGGCTGAATGTCCGACGAATTGTAAGATCAAGTCCCCCTGCGTGAAGGGACTCCTGGCCGTGGGTCTGGTTGCGGCGCTGGCCTTCGTGGTCAAGAAAGTGTTTTGCAACAAGAACTGAGCCTCCAGTTTCCGTCCCGGCCGCGCGCCGGGGCGGTGCCTTTCCGGTCTCGCGGGTAAAGTCGTGGCGGGATGGGAGGAGGCGGCGCCCGCGATCCGGCGGATTATCCATGTCGACATGGACGCGTTCTATGCGTCGGTCGAGCAGCGGGACGATCCGGCCCTGCGGGGGCGGCCGGTCGCTGTCGGCGGCAGTCGGCAGCGCGGCGTGGTCGCCGCCGCCAGTTACGAGGCCCGGCAATATGGCGTGCGTTCGGCCATGCCATCGGTCACCGCGCGGCGCAAATGCCCCGAACTGGTCTTCGTGCCGCCGCGCTTTGATGTCTATCGGGCGGTTTCGGCCCAGATCCACGCTGTTTTCGCCCGCTATACGAAGCTGATCCAGCCGCTTTCGCTCGACGAAGCTTATCTGGATGTCACGGTATCGCTGATCGCGCATCCGTCCGCCACCGCGATCGCCGAGGAAATCCGGGCCGCGATCCGGGCGGAGACGGGGCTGACGGCTTCGGCCGGCGTGTCATACAACAAATTCCTGGCCAAGCTGGCATCGGATGTCCGCAAGCCCAACGGGCAATATGTCATTACTCCGCGCATGGGGCCGCGCTTTGTCGAGGCCCTGCCGGTCGAGCGGTTCCACGGCATCGGCCCCGCCACGGCGGCGCGCATGCACGCTTTGGGCATCCGCACCGGGCTGGATCTGCGGGCGTGGGACATGGAGCGTCTGGCGCGTCATTTCGGTCGGGCCGCCGCGTTTTATCATGGCATCGCGCGCGGGGTGGACGAGCGGCCGGTGGAGCCCGACCGCAAGCGCAAATCCATCGGTGCCGAACGTACGCTGGAGCAGGATATCCATCATTGGGAGCAGGCCCTGCCTGTGCTCGATCTGTTGGTCGACCGGGTGTGGGAGGCTTGCGCCAAGCGGGGGTTGGGCGGGCGCACGGTTACGGTGAAGGTTCGTTATGCCGATTTTCGTCATACTGGCCGGGCTCGTTCGCTCGCCGCGCCTCTTGCCTCCCGCGCCGCATTGCGGGAGGTGGCGGTGGGGCTGATGCGGCCGTTCTTTCCGCCCGAAATGGGGGTGCGCCTGCTGGGGGTGACGCTTTCGAACCTCGATGATGGGGAAACCGCCGCATCGGGCACGCAGTTCGCCCTCGCGCTGGACGCATCCTGACGCCGGCGGCTGGGCGCTTGCCGCGAGCGGGAGAAATGGCCCATAAATCACGGGTTTCCGGCGCCGATATCGTGGCCGGGCGCATCGCGGGATAGCATGAAATGGCGTTGCTTGTCAGAACTTCACGCGACCGGTCGGCGGCCTGGCGCACGGCGCTGCATCAGGCGGCCCCCGATCTCGATATCCGGGTATGGCCCGAATGCGGCGACCCGGCGGAAATCACCGCGCTGCTGACCTGGAAAGCGCCGCCCGATCTCGTGCAGCGTTTTCCCAACCTGCGGGTTATCTTCTCGGAGGGTGCCGGGGTCGATCAGTTTCTTTCGCTGGACCTGCCGGAGACCGTCAGCCTGGTGCGGATCGTCGATCCGGCGCTGACGGGGATGATGGTGGAATATGGCACCTGGGCCACGCTGGCCCTGCATCGGCGGATTCCGGCCTATCAGCGGGCGCAGGCGGCCCATGAATGGAAGGGCCTGCCTGATATGCTGGCGCGCGACCGGCGGGTGGGCGTGCTGGGGCTCGGCGTGCTGGGGCGCGCCCTGCTGGAGCGCCTGCGGCTGTTCGGTTTCGATTGCGCCAGCTGGAGCCGGGGGGGGCATGTGCTCGACGGCGTGATGTGCTTTGCCGGGGCGGAAGGGCTTCAGCCGTTCCTCGCCCGGACCGACATTCTGATCTGTCTGCTGCCGCTGACCGACGAGACGCGCGGTATCCTCTCGGCAGCCCATTTCGACGCCATGCCGCGCGGGGCGGCGCTGATCAATTGCGGGCGCGGCGGCCATCTGGTGGAGCAGGATCTGCTCGATGCGCTGGCGTCCGGCCAGTTGTCCCATGCGATTCTGGATGTCACGACGCCGGAGCCGCTGCCCGTGGATCATCCGTTCTGGGACCATCCCGGTGTGACCATCACGCCGCATGTCGCCAGTGACACGACGCCGGCCAGCGCCGCCGCCCAGGTGATCGAGAACCTGAAATGCCTGCAACGGGGCGAGGCGCCGGTCGGGCTGGTCGATCGCCAACGCGGTTACTGAGCAGGCGGCTTAGCCCGCATTTCTCACACGCTGATGTGGGGCGGTCTGACGGAGCGCCGTCAGCTGGTTGCGAGCGGTTCTGATCTGTTTTCGTAACAGGAAACCGAATTTTGGGCACGCGCCATCCATGCCCGCTTTGACGGGGATCAGACGCGTGGGCATGGCGCCTTGCGGTGTCTGTTTCGTCA
>NZ_JBDNXE010000085.1:0-18402 GCF_047721585.1 Gluconacetobacter sp. | reverse complement strand
GATAGGGCGGGTGGCCTACCGGAGACGGATGCCTCAGTTTTCGTCGAAGGGCAGTTCCTGCACCCGCACGGCCTTGCCTGTGCGGTCGTAGTAGAAGATCGCATTGCCGCGTCGTTCGGCGTAGCCGTCGGGCGAGCCCTGCTGGGTCCAGAACAGGAGCCGGTTGGCATCGGACTGCTCCACCACCTTATCGCCGGCCGGGCGGTAGCGGAACTGGCTGAAATCCTTGTGCGCGCTGGGCACCGGCGGCGTGGTGGCCAACTGGTGCATCGTGGGCCTCTTCGGGCCGTCTTCTTCCTGCGCCAGCGCCAGAGTCGGTACCGAAAGGGCGCCGAGGGTGAGAGATACCGCCAGAATACGCAATGCCTTGTCCCGCATGACCGTATCCTCCTTCGTCCTGTGGTCCGATCCGCGGGACCATCCTCCGTTTTTCCGTTCGGCGCAACTCGCCCCATGCCGGCCCGGCGATGCGGGCCGGGCATGGCGGCGGGGCCGTGGGCCGTTACTGGAAAGGCAGGTAGCGGAAATCGAAGAAGATCTGGCTCATGCTGGTGGAGGGGGCGCCGCCGATGCCCTTCCAGGTTTCCAGGCGCGAGTAGGCGAGCTGGGTGCCGACTTCCACCGTGCCGTAGCGGCCTTTGAGGAAGCGCCACCATGCGCCGACAGTGAATTCCTGCACCGAGCGGATGCTGGCCGTGCAGGCCAGGGGCGACATCTCGATCGCGCATCCGGCATTGGACGACATCGGATTGCCGTAGCCATAGGCCGAGCCGCCGGATGAGAAGTAGCTCCGGCCGGACCGCTGCATGCCGTAATAGCCGTAGACGTCGATCCGCGGATTCACATGGGCGACGATTCCCGCCGTTGCCTGCGCGTCGGGCAGGGGCTTCGGCTTGCCCTGGGCGTTCAGCGTGACGTCCGGCAGAAGCACCGAGCCATAGCGGCCGATCCCGACGCCGGCCAGGCCGGCCAGATGGATTTCGAGCTTGTGGGGAATGAGCGGCAGCACCGCCGATCCGCCGCCGCCGCCGGCAATCGCGGTGTTGTTGTGGCCCGTGCCGTTGGCGAAGACGCGGTCGTGCGGGAAGCGGACGATTCCCTCGGCCTCGTAATGGCCCCAGGCAGGGTCCCACGCGATCTTGCCGATGACGTCGGGCGCGATTTCATCGGAGTAATTGGTGGTGAATTCGGTCAGGCCCGTGCCGTTGGCGCCGATGGTGGCCGTGCCGCCATTGGGGAGCGGCACCGAGCCGTTATTGTTGTCGAAACCCGTGGTGTCGTAGATCGTCGCCGGATTTTCGATCGACAGGCCGAACCAGAGCCGATGCTGCAGCAGCTCGTGGACGTAGCGGGCCTGCCATTGCCGGGTCCAGGTCTGGCCGGCCAGCATCGAGGATTCGATGGTCTCGGGCAGGCTTTCCTGCCGGGCGACGATGCCGGCGCGGCCGGGGGTCAGCAGGCTCCATGCCTGGCCGATCAGCAGGTGAGTGCCTTCGAGCGTATCGTCGTAGCTGAGATAGGCCTGGCGCAGGCGGGGGACGTAGGCGTTGCTCTCGTACGGGTTGGTCGTTTCGGCGCCGGCGCCGAAATCGGTTTCGACGAAGCCGGATACGGTGGTGTGGGAATCGATATTGGCGCGGGCCATGAGCGAGAACCGGCTGTAGCGCGGGCTACCTTCGAAATTGTTCTGGTGGTAGTTGGCGTCGCGCGGGAAGGGCATCGCCGTCCAGTAATTGAATGTGCCCGACGCGACGTGGCGGTTTTCCAGGACGGCCGATGTGTCGAAATAGCCACCGAGGATGACCGTGACTGGCCCGACATGGAAGACGCCGTGATCGCCCAGCGCGCCGGTTGCCTGCGCGCCGGCGGTCTCACGCGGGTGGGGGCCGACATTGTTGTCGGCCAGGCGGTTGACCATGTCTTCGTCGCGGTGGGCGACGATCGCGGCGTAGGTGGGCGTGTCTTCCCCGATGGTGGGAGTGGGAACTTCGCCGGGATAGAGATGATGGGCCGCCGTGGTCGGCGCGGGCATCGCGCTATTGCGGGCCAGTTGTCTGGCCCCCTCGATGCCGTGTGGTGAGGATGCGTGCTCGCGCGCGGCGACCTCGTTCGTCGTCGCGGGATGGCCGAGATGCATGCGTGCCCGGTGCTGCGCCAGTTCGCGGCGCATTGCCATCAGGTCTTTCTGCAGTTCGAGCTGCTGCTCCTGGATGCGGGAGATCTGGTTCTCCATCGCCTCGATCGCCTCGGCTTCCTCCGGGCCATGGCCTTGGGCATGGGCGGCGGGTGGCACCAGCATGGAGCAGCACAGCAGGAACAGCGGCAGGGACCGCTTCAACGACGAGGAGGGCAGTTGCATTCGGGACAATCGCAATGAGGGGTCAGGCTTCAGGAATATGTCAAAACATTTCTCGGAAAAGGTAAATAATAATTTCTTTTAGTTTTTGTCCCGAATTTATCAGAAAACAATAAGACATATTCATATATCGGATCAATAGTCATTCGACCATTGGGTGGTTCTATTGCCTGCGGACAGACGGGGCTGGACCGTGTACTGCCCGGCCCGATATGTCGCGCAGGGTGAGACATGCCGGGAAGGAACCCGAAACGATGGCGAAGCTGATCCATTCCATGATCCGGGTGCGGGACGAGGCCGCATCGCTGGCTTTCTACGAACGGGCCTTCGGGCTGGTCGTGGCCGACCGGCTGGCGTTCGAGAGCTTTACCCTGATCTATCTCTCCAATGCCGAGCAGACGTTCGAACTGGAACTGACGGTCAATCACGACCGCAACCGGCCCTATGATCTGGGCGACGGCTATGGGCATCTGGCGGTTTCGGTCGCCGATGTCGATGCCGAGCATGCGCGTTTCGTCCGCGAGGGGTTGTCGCCGCTGCCGGTGAAGCAACTGGCGCTGAGGGGGCAGGTGGTCGGGCGGTTCTTTTTCGTCGTCGATCCGGATGGTTACAGGATCGAGGTGTTGCAGCGCGGGGCGCCCGGTCGTTTCCTTTGATATAAGCGGGGCGCCTGCCGTATAAGGCGCGCATGATGACCCCCTTCAGCAAGATGCACGGCCTTGGCAACGATTTTGTCGTGGTGGACGAACGCGTGGAACGCCATGGGCTGACGCCCGCGCGGATTGCCGCCTTGGCCGACCGGCATCGTGGCATCGGGTGCGACCAGTTTGTGGTGCTGCGCCCGGCCTGCCGCGAGGGAGCGGATGTTTTCGTGCGCTTTTTCAATGCCGACGGCAGCGAGTCCGGGGCGTGCGGCAATGCCTCGCGCTGCGTGGCCGACCTGTTGTGGCGGGGTGAGGGGCGCCGGCAGAGCGTGTTGCAGACCCGCGCCGGGCTGCTGCCGGCCTGGGTGGACGAGGCGGGGCTGGTGAGCGTGGATATGGGCGCGCCGGCGCTGGACTGGCGCGACGTGCCTCTGGCGGAGCCGGCGGATACGCTGCATCTGCCGTTGCCGGGCGATCCGGCGGCGGCGTCGATGGGCAATCCGCATGCGACCTTCTTCATGGCCGATCGTCTGGACCTCGATCCGGTCGTGGCCGGGCCGCTGCTGGAGCATGATGCGCTGTTTCCCGAACGGGCGAATATCGGGTTCGCGGAGGTCCTGTCGGGCGCTGCCATGCGGCTGCGCGTGTGGGAGCGGGGGAGCGGGCTGACGCTGGCCTGCGGGTCGGGCGCCTGTGCCGCCGTGGTCAATGCCGTGCGGCGCGGGCTGGTGGCGCGTACCTGCCGGGTGGAGATGGATGGTGGCGCGCTGTCGGTGACATGGCGGGAAGAGGACGGGCATGTGCTGATGACGGGGCCGGCGACCACCAGCTTCGTCGGGTCGTTCGACCCCGAGGCGTATCCGTCATGAGCAAGCCGCCCGAGATCCTGACCTTCGGTTGCCGGCTGAACACCTATGAGAGCGAGGTGATGCGCGGCCATGCGGCGGGGCTGGACGATGTGATCATCGTCAATACCTGTGCCGTCACCGCCGAGGCCGAGCGCCAGGCGCGGCAGGCGATCCGCCGCGCGCATCGCGACCGGCCTGATGCGCGGATCGTCGTGACCGGCTGTGCAGCGCAGATCGACCCCGCGCGGTGGGAGGCGCTGCCCGGCGTGGCCCGTGTGCTGGGCAACCGCGAGAAGCTGGAGGCGGCAAGCTGGACGCCGGCGGCGCTGGGGGAAGGGCGCGCGGTCTCCGACATCATGGCCGCGACCGAGACGGTGCCGCATCTGGTGACCGAATTCGCCGGGCGGACCCGTGCCTTCGTCGAGGTGCAGCAGGGGTGCGACCATCGCTGCACCTTCTGCATCATTCCGTTCGGGCGGGGGCCTTCGCGCTCCGTCCCCGTGGGTGCCGTGGTGGAGCAGGTGCGCGCGCTGGTCGCCTCGGGCTACCGGGAGGTGGTGCTGACGGGGGTGGATATTACCTCGTGGGGTGGCGACCTGCCGGGGCAACCCGCGTTGGGGCAGTTGTGCCGCCGGTTGCTGGTGCTGGTGCCGGAACTGGAGCGGCTGCGCCTGTCGTCGGTCGATCCGGTGGAGATCGACGAGGATCTGTGGCGCCTGCTGGAGAGCGAGCGGCGCTTCATGCCCTATCTGCATCTGTCGCTTCAGGCCGGGTCGGACATGGTGCTGAAGCGGATGAAGCGGCGGCATCTGGTGGCCGATGTGGTCGGTGTGATCGAGCGGGCGCGGGCCTGTCGGCCGGATCTGGGCATCGGGGCCGACGTGATCGCGGGGTTTCCGACGGAGAGCGACGCCTTGTTCGACGAGACGCTGGCATTCGTGCGCGGGCAGGCTCTGCCTTACCTGCATGTGTTTCCCTATAGCGAGCGGCCGGGGACGCCGGCGGCGAAGATGCCGGCCGTGCCGGTGCCGCTGCGGCGCGAGCGCGCGGCGCGGCTGCGGGCGGCGGGGCAGGACGCGGCGCGGGCCTATCATGCAGGGTTGCTGGGGCGGACGCTGAACGTGCTGCTGGAAACCGCGACCAGCGGGCATTCCGAGGAATTCGCGCCGGTTCGCCTGGCGGAGGGTGCGGCCGAAGCCGGGCGCATCGTCGCCGTGCGGGCGACGGCGGTTGACGAAAACGGTCTGGTGGCGGAAATCCTCTGACATGGCACTTGGCTTCTTTTCCCGCCTGAAGGCGGGCCTGTCCCGATCGACCCAGAAACTGGGCGGCGGGATCGCCGCGGTCTTTACGCGCCGCAAGCTGGACGACGCCGCTCTGGAGGAGCTGGAGGATCTGCTGATCGCGGCCGATCTCGGCCCCAATGTGGCGGCGCGGGTGATCGAATCCTTCCGCAGTTCGCGTTTCGGCACCGAGGTGACGGATGAGGAAATCCGCACCGCGCTGGCGACGGAAATCGCCCGTGTGCTGGAGCCTGTGGCGGTGCCGTTCGTGCCCGATCCGAACCTGAAGCCGCATGTGGCCTTGGTGGTCGGCGTGAATGGCAACGGCAAGACCACGACCATCGGCAAGATGGCGCGCTTCTATGGCGAGCAGGGGCTGAAGGTGATGATGGTGGCGGGGGATACGTTCCGCGCCGCCGCCGTCGAGCAGCTTCAGGTCTGGGGGCAGAGGGTCGGGGCGCCGGTGATTGCCGGGCCGCCGAACGCGGATGCCGCCGGGTTGGCGTTCGACGCGCTGAAGCGCGCGCGGGCCGAAGGCGCGGACCTGCTGCTGATCGATACCGCCGGACGCCTGCACAACAAGGGCGCGCTGATGGAGGAACTGGCCAAGATCATCCGCGTGATGCGCAAGTTCGACGAGACCGCGCCGCATTCGGTGCTGCTGGTGCTGGATGCGACCACCGGGCAGAACGCGATCGAGCAGGTGCGGGTGTTCAAGGAACTGGTGAACGTCACCGGGCTGATCGTGACCAAGCTGGATGGTTCGGCGCGCGGCGGCATTGTGGTGGCGTTGGCCGATACGTTCGGCCTGCCGGTACATGCGGTGGGTGTGGGCGAGCAGGCCGAGGATCTGCGGCCGTTTTCGGCCGAGGCGTTCGCCAATGGGCTGGTCGGGCCGTCGATCAGGCTGTCGTCGCCGGAAGGCGGGGAAAAGACGGAAGGCGAGGGCGACCCGGCCTGATGCCGGATCGCCTCCGTTCGGTCAGAGCGGGAGAATCCGCTCCGACAGTTCGCTGAGGGCCTGGATGCCGGGGAGGGTCTTGCCTTCCAGCCATTCCAGGAACGCGCCGCCGGCGGTCGAGGTGTAGGACATTTCGTCCGCCACGCCGGCATGGCGCAGGGCCGAGACCGTGTCGCCGCCACCGGCCACGCTGGTCAGTTGGCCAGCCTGCGTGCGGCGGGCGACTTCGGCGGCCAGCAGGTTGGTGGCGTTGTCGAACGGGTGCAGTTCGAACGCGCCAAGCGGGCCGTTCCAGACCAGCGTCTTCAGCCCGACGATTTTTTCCGTCAGCAGGCGGACCGTTTCCGGGCCGGCGTCCAGGATCATCGCGTCGGCGGGAACGGCGTCCACCGGCACCGTCTTCGTCGGCGGGTCGGCACGGAATTCGGTGGCCGTGACCGCATCGACGGGCAGGATGATCTCGCAGCCCTTGCTCGCGGCCTTTTCCATGATGGCGCGGGCCGTGTCGTGCATGTCGGCTTCCTGCAGCGACTTGCCGACGCCGACGCCTTTGGCGGCCAGGAAGGTGTTGGCCATCGCGCCGCCGATGATCAGGATGTCCACCTTGTCCAGCAGATTGCCGATCAGGTCGAGCTTGGTCGAGATCTTGGCGCCGCCGACGATCGCGCCGACCGGGCGGGCCGGGTTTTCCAGCGCGATGTTCAGGGCGTTGAGTTCCGCTTCCATCAGCCGGCCGGCGAAGGAGGGCAGGAAGCGGGCCACCCCTTCGGTCGAGGCATGGGCGCGGTGGGCGGCGGAGAAGGCGTCATTGACGTAATCGTCGGCCAGGGCGGCCAGGGCCTTCGACAGGTCGGGGTCGTTCTTTTCCTCGCCCGCGTGGAAGCGCGTGTTTTCCAGCACCAGCACGTCGCCGTCCTGCATCGCGGCGACGGCCTGCTCGGCCACCGGGCCGATGCAGTCCTCGGCGAAGCGCACCGGACGGCCCAGGGTCTTGCCCAGGGCGGCCGCCATCGGTTCCAGCGACATGGCGGGCACGCGCTGGCCCTTGGGGCGGTCGAAATGGCTGACCACGATCACCCGCGCGCCCTTGTCGGCGAGTTCGCGGATGGTGGGGGCCAGGCGCTCGATACGGGTGAGGTCGGTGATCTGGCCGTCCCGCACCGGGACGTTCAGATCGGCGCGCAGAAGCACCTTGCGCCCTTTGGGCTGCAAGGCGTCCAGCGTCTTGAAGGACAGCGTGGCCATCAGAGCGCGCCGAAGACGGCGGCCGTGTCGGACATGCGGTTCGAGAAGCCCCACTCGTTGTCGTACCAGCTGCAGATCCGCACCAGCTTGCCGCCGTCGATCAGCGCCGTTTCGGTGGCGTCGAAGGTGGAGGACGCGGTGGAGTGGTTGAAATCGGACGAGACCAGCGGGGCGGTGTTGTAGGCGAGGATGCCCTTCAGCGGGCCTTCGGACGCCGCCTTCAGCATCACTTCGTTGATCGCCTCGACCGAGGCCGGGGTGCGGGTCGGCACGAAATCGAGCGAGACCAGCGAGACGTTGGGGGTGGGGACGCGGATGGCGGTGCCGTCCAGCTTGCCCTTGAGGTGCGGCAGCACCAGGCCGACCGCGCGGGCGGCGCCGGTGGAGGTCGGGATGATGTTCATCGCCGCCGCGCGGGCGCGGCGCGGGTCGCTGTGCAGTGTGTCCACCGTGCGCTGGTCGCCGGTATAGGAATGGATGGTGACCATGTAGCCGCATTCGATGCCGAACGCCTCGTCCAGCACCTTGGCGACCGGGGCCAGGCAGTTGGTGGTGCAGGAGGCGTTGGAGATCACCGTCATGTCGCTGGTCAGCGTGTCCTGGTTCACGCCGTAGACGATGGTGGCATCGACATGGCTGGCGGGAGCGGAGATGATGACCTTGCGCGCGCCGGCCTCGATCAGGTGGGCGGCCTTTTCCTTGTTGGTGAAGCGGCCTGTGCATTCCATGGCCACGTCGACGCCTTCGAACGGCACCTTGGTCGGGTTGGCTTCGGCCGAGACGGCGATGGGTGCGTAGGTGCGGCCGTTGGCCGTGATGATGATGCTGTTGCCTTCGACCCGGACTTCGCCGGGGAAGCGACCGTGAATGCTGTCATAGGTCAGCAGGTGGGCGTTGTCGGCGACGCTGCCCAGGTCGTTGATCGCCATCGGCACGACATCGGTACGGCCGCTTTCGATGATTCCGCGGAGAACCAGGCGACCGATACGCCCGAAGCCATTGATTGCGACTTTGACAGCCATTCTATTTCTCTCCCGAATATTCAGCCGTTCCGGCCGGAAAACCGGCCCCGGCTATGTGTTGCCACCCGCAGCGGACCGTGCGCGGTAGCCATCCGCTTTCTGCCCCGAAGGCGACTGAAAGTCACGTCCCGTCTCGCTGACCAGGCGGAGCGCCGTTTCGTGTATCCTCTCGGCTGTAATGCCCAGCCGGCGATACAGTTCGCCCGATGGCGCGGCCTCGCTGAAATCTTCCATGCCGATGAAGGCGCCGTGCGGGCCGAGCCAGCGGTCCCACCCGAATCCCGACGCGGCCTCGATGCCGATGCGTGGGGCATTGCCCAACACCTGTTCGCGGTAGGCGGCATCCTGCCGGGCGAACAGTTCCCAGCAGGGGAGCGAGACCAGGGCCGCGCTGATGCCGTCGCGCACCAACTGGTGCAGGGCCTGCCGGGCGATGAGCATCTCGCTGCCGGTGGCGATCAGCGTGACCTGGCGGGGGCCGCGTGCCTCCTCCATCACATAGCCGCCGCGGGCGCTGCCGTCGTGCGGGCGGCGCTGGCGGAAATCGGGCGGGGCATTGGCATCCGTGGCCATCGGCGACAGGGTGATCAGGCTGGGGCCGTCGGCTCGGCGCAGCGCCAGTTCCCAGCATTCCATCGTCTCCCGCCGGTCGGCGGGGCGGAAGACCAGGACGTTGGGCATGGCGCGCAGGCTGGCCAACTGCTCCACCGGCAGCCAGCCGGCACCGTCTTCGCTGAGGGCCAGCCCGTCGTCGGTCAGCAGGTAGATCACCTGCTGGCGCATCATTGCCGCGAAACGCAGGGCGGGGCGCATGCGGTCGATGGCGACGAAGGTGATCGCCCCGCAGGGCACCAGCCCGCCATGCACCGCGATTCCGTTCAGCAGGGCGGCCAGTCCGTGGACCAGGGTGCCGCAATCGGGCAGCGTCTGGTCGACCGGCATCGCCTCGGTACGTTCGCGGCCACGGCGGGAGGACAGGCAGAGCATTTCCGGCACCAGATCGCGCAGGATGTCCAGCCCCTGACGCCCGTAGCTCAATGTGGTGTCGTGGCCGGAATCGGGCAGGATTGCGGGCAGGGTGGAACTGTGCCATGCGCGCAGCCAGTCCTCGCGCCAGAAGGCGGGGAGGCGGCGGGCGGCCGTGCGTTCGAATTCCGCGCGCTGCCGGTGTTTGACCAGTCGGCGCAGCCAGGATCGCCGGGCCGATGCGCCACGGCGGGCCGCACGGGCCCACAGCAGCGTTGAAAGATCGGGTGCCGGCCCGGCGGCGGGGCCGGTCGGCGTGGTACGGGGGGGAGCGGAGCAGGCGAGGACCGAGGGCTTGCGCGAGCGGATCGCCGCTGAAAGGGCGGCCTGCACGGCGTCGTGGTCGTCTGCGGCGACCTTGCGGACCATCCATCCGGTCGCGGCGTAGCGGGCGAGGGTGTCTTCGGCCTCATCTTCCTCATGGGGAGCGATTTCGAACAGGACGGTAAGGCGGTCGAGCCGCATCCTGGCTGCCAGGGAGGCGGCCTCCATCGCCACGCCGGTGGCCAGTTCGGT
The DNA here is from genome assembly GCF_047721585.1 of Gluconacetobacter sp. NCBI lineage: Bacteria > Pseudomonadati > Pseudomonadota > Alphaproteobacteria > Acetobacterales > Acetobacteraceae > Gluconacetobacter > Gluconacetobacter sp. The sequence goes on along the minus strand of NZ_JBDNXE010000085.1, from coordinate 8,501 downwards.
GCCGCAGGACAAGGCCCAGATGCGGTGATTGACGATCGAGCGGCCGAAACGGGCCGCAAGCTGCCGCTCGGCCAGCGCCATGCCGATGGCGGCGCCCAGTCCCTGGCCGCTGGGGCCGAAAGCCATTTCCACCGCCGGGTGGGCGCCGTATTCGACCGGCGCGGGGTCGGGCGCGACCGTCTGGCCGGCCAGGCGCATCAGGGCATCCAGCAGCGGCCGGTGCCGGGTGGACGAGACGACGAACCGGTCGCGGTCGGGCCAGTCGGGGCTGGCGGGGTCGAAGCGCAGGAACTGGTTCCATAATATGCAGGCGGGCACGGCCATTGCCCCCGCCTGCGCCGCTTCGGCAGGGTCGTCCAGACGGGCACCGATGAATGTGCGGACTGCATCGCGCAGGGCATGAATCGTCTCGCGCGTCGCCGGTTCGGCCGGGGCGTCGGCGGGCGGCGCGTCCAGCTCTTGGGCGGTGTGGGTCTGCGCGCGGAGCATGGGGCAAGGCGTCCTGAAGGTCGGCCGTTCGGGCCGGCTGGCGGCGAAACTGTCGTTGTCGGCTATAGGATCGTGCAGGAGGCTTCGCAAGCGCGATGCGATCCGGGGGGCTTCCGGCGGCAACACTCTTGCTCCGTATCGTGGATGCTGTAACCGTGGCGGCCCATGCTGCATCGTCTTCATTCCGTTTCGACCCTGATGGCCGTGTCCGCCCTGTGCGTGACCGGGCTTGCCGGCTGCCACCTTGTGGATCAGCGGACCTTCGATCCGCGTGCCAGCCGGCCGCCTGTGCCGCATTATCCGCCCGCGCCGCCCGCGCCGCGCCCGGTGCCGCCGCTGGTGGATATCCGTGCCGGTACGCCCGAGGGTGAGTGGCGCCCGGCGTTGCAAGGGGCCGTGACGCGGGCACTGGCGCGCAAGCCGAACGTGCTGTTCACGGTGAGGATCATGGTTCCTGCCGGTCCGACGCCGGAGCAGGAGGCCCTGGCCATGCGTCAGGCCACGGCTACCTATGGCCGGGATGTGGCGGCGGCGATCGTTGCCGCCGGCGCAAGGCCGGAACAGGTGGAAATGGCCGCCATGTCGGATTCGTCGATGACCACCGGCGCTGTCCGGGTGTATGTGCGATAAAATGGGATCGTGATCCGCGGCCATATCGGCGGATCGACCTTGGTGATGACGGCCGTGCGGGCCTGTGAGCCCGCAGCGGCGTCGCAGGAGAATGACAGAGTGCCCAGTATCGACGCGGATCGGCATCCTTTCTACCGTTTCTGCCGGGAATCTCTCGACGGTATCCGCGAACAGGGACGATATCGCCGCTTTACGCCGCTGGCGCGCCAGGCGGACCGTTATCCCGTCTATGACCATGTGACGACCCCTGCCGCCGAGCCGCCCGTGGGGCGCGAGGTGGTGGTGTGGTCGGCCAACGATTATCTGGGCATGGGTGTGGAGCCGGCGGTGGCCGAAGCCGCGATCGCCGCGATCCGCGAGCATGGGGCCGGAGCCGGCGGCACCCGCAACATCGCCGGCACCAGTCCGCTGCATGCCGCGTTGGAGGCCGAACTGGCCGACCTGCATGGCAAGGAGGCCGGGCTGCTGTTCGTCTCCGGTTATGTGTCGAACCAGGCCAGCCTGCAGACGATCCTGACCAGCATGCCGGGGTGGATCTGTTTTTCCGACCGGCAGAATCATGCCTCGATGATCGCCGGCATCAAGGGCGCGCGAGGGGCGACCTGCGTTATCTACGAACATAACGATCTGGCGGATCTGGAGGCCAAGCTGGCCGCCGCGCCCAAGGATGCGCCCAAGCTGGTGGCGTTCGAGAGCGTGTATTCGATGGATGGCGATGTCTCGGATATCGGTGCCACCTGTGCGCTGGCGCGCAAATATGGCGCGATCACCTATCTGGACGAGGTGCATGCCGTGGGGCTTTACGGCTCGCAGGGTGGCGGCGTGGCCGAGCGTGATGGCGTGGCCGATCAGGTGGATATCATCGAGGGCACGCTGGCCAAGGGGTTCGGCGTCCATGGTGGCTACGTGACCGGGTCGGCGGAGTTGATCGATTATCTGCGCTGCGCCGCGTCGGGCTTTATCTTCACCACCGCGTTGCCGCCGTCGGTGGTGGCGGCCGCGCTGACCAGCGTGCGCATGGTGCGGCGCGAGGGCTGGCGCCGTGAGAAGATGTTCGAGCGCGTGGCGACCTTCCGTGCCAAGCTGACCGCGGCGGGCATTCCGTTCATGTCCACGCCGAGCCATATCGTGCCGATCCCGGTGGGGGATGCCGATCGCTGCAACGAGATCAGCCGGCGGCTGCTGGCAGATTTCGGGCTTTACGCCACGCCGATCAATTATCCCACCGTTCCGCGCGGGACCGAGCGGTTGCGGCTGACGCCGGGGCCGCACCATACGGACGAGATGATGGACGAGATGGTCTCGGCGCTCGGGACGCTGCTGCGGATCAATGCCCGCCACGAGGAAGCGGCGGCCTGATCGTTCTTTCCCGGTTCCGGCCCTGGCGGGTCAGAGACCGAGGAAGCGCCGGGTATCGGGGTCGATCGGGATGCCGTGCGTGGCGCGGTGGCGGGCGGTCTGCCATTCGCGGTCGCCCGGTGCCATGACAGGGTGATCGGCCTCGGTGGGCGGGACGGTACGAAGCTGGTCCAGGTAGCTGGTGATTGCCCGGTCGTAGGCCGTGCGGCCGACGAAGCGTGCCGGGTCGATCGCAAGGCAGAACTGTCCGACATTGCGGGGCGTCGTCCGGTCGTCGGTCTCCGTCATCGGAATCATGTCCGCGTCGGTCGTGGCGCCGGTCAGGACGGCCGAGAGGATCGTGACCATGCCGGCCAGTGCCGCGCCCTTGAAGCCGTAATCCGGGCCGCCGAGCGGCAGCAGCATGTGTGCTGCGTGGGGATTGGTGGTTTCATGGCCCTGTGAGTCGGCCGCTACCCCGTTGGGGAGGGGGCGGTTCAGTGACCGGTAGAGCCGGACCCGGTTGAAGGGGATCGACGAGGTTGCGATATCGAGCAGCCAGGGCGGCTGGCCGGTGACGGGGGCGGCCATGGCGATCGGGTTGGTGCCGTGGAAGGGCAGGGTGCCGCCGAAAAGCGTGACGTTGGCGTCGGAATTGCTGGTGACGAGGCCGATCATTCCGGCTTCGGCGGCCTTCAGGGCGTAGGCGCCGGCGGCCCCGCAATGCGACGAGCGGACGATGCCGACCGCGCCGACGCCGGTTTCCGCCGCGATTTCGACGGCCAGATCCATGGCGCGGGCGCAGGCGTAATGGCCCAGTCCGTCATCGGCATCCAGCATGGCGGTGGCCGGGGCGGTGCGGCGGATCGTCAGGTGCGGTGTGCGGTTCAGTCGGCCGGCGCGCAGCATGGCGGCGTAATGCGCCGCCAGTCGGACCCCGTGGCTGTCGATGCCGGTTCGCGAGGCGTGCATCAGCGCCTCGGTCGTGGCGGCAGTGGAGTCGGGCGAGGCGCCGGCGGCCAGTAAGGCGGCGGTGACGCGGGATGCCAGTGTTTCGGCATCCACCAGGATGGTGTCGGTCATGCCTGGCTCAGGATTTCGGCGGCGCGTTTGCGGTCCAGCTTGCCTTCCCAGGCGCCGATCACCACCGGCGCCACGCAATTGCCGGCCAGGTTGCCGACCGCGCGGGCGATGCCGATGAACCAGTCCACCGCCAGGAGCATCACCAGGCTGGCGACGGGGATCGAGGGAATGGCGGACAGGGTGGCGGCGAGCACCACGATGGCGATGCCGGGGACGCCGTGGGCGCCTTTGGAGGTGACCAAGGCCGTTGCGAGCATGATTATGATCTGCCACGCGCTCAGGACCGTGCCGGTGGCCTGGGCGAGGAAGATGACGGCGAGGCCCAGATAGATCGACAGGGCGTCCAGATTGAAGGAATAGCCGGCCGGGACCACCAGCCCGACGACCTGGCGGTCCACGCCGAGCTGTTCCAGCTTGGCCATGATGCTGGGCAGTACGGCGTCGGACGCCGTGGTGGCGAAAGTGATGGCGAATTCGGTGCGGAAATACCGGAAAAACCGGATCGGGCTGACGCCTGACAGGCGCAGGCAGAGGCCGAGTCCGCAGAGAATGAACAGGGTGATGACCGCGAAATACAGGACCACGAAGGCGGCGAGGTGCCCGATCGCGCCCAGTCCGTAGCGTGCGGTGGTGGTGGCCATGGCGCCGAAGACGCCGAGCGGCGCCAGCGCGATGATGAAGCGCATCATGCGCGAGAACAGGGCCGACAGGGCGTCGATCAGGCGGACGATCGGTGCGCCGGCTTCGCCGATCTGACTGAGGCAGCAGCCGAACAGGATGGCGAAGAAGAGGATCTGGAGCACGTTGCCCTGCGCGAAGGCGTCGGCGGGCGTGTGGGGGATCAGGCCCAGCAGAAATTCCGTGATGCCGCCTTCGTGCATGACGTGGGCGTTGTGGGCGTAGGACGAGATGACGCGGGTGTCGTCGGCCGTGGGGGTGAAGACGATGCCGCGACCGGGTTGGAGAAGCATCGCGATGCCGACCGCGACGAGGAGGACCAGTGTGGTCATCGCCTCGAAATAGAGCAGCGCCTTGGCGCCCAGCCGACCCACCGTGCGCAGGGAGCCGGCGCCGACGATGCCGGTGACCACGATGCAGAACAGCAATGGCCCCACCGCCATGACGATCAGGTGGAGGAACAGGTCGCTGGCCCAGCGTGTCTGCGCGGCCAGGCCCGGCGCGAAGACGCCCAGTGCCAGGCCCAGCAGGGTGGCGATGACGACCTGAAGGAACATGCCGGGGTGCGCGGTGGGTGCGGCATGTGTCGCGGGGAGGGTCGTCTCGCTCATCCGGTGGGGTCCTTGCTGGTGACGGGAGGGCGTTTCGGGGCGGTTTAGTAGGTGTAGTTGATGCGTGCGCCGACGAAGCGCGGCATGCCGGGGATGACGCCGTAGAAAGTGGCCTGGGTGCCGGCTGACAGCCAGTAGCGGCGGTCGGCGAGGTTCTGGCCGTAGACGGTGACCGACCAATGCTGCTTCGGTGCCGCGAAGGTCAGGAACGAGTTGACCAGGAAATAGGCTGGCGAGCGATAGATGCCGGTCTGGCCGATATATTGCGGCTGGGTCTGGCGGCCGCGATAGGAATAATCGACGTCGAACGTCATCCGGTAGTCGCGGAAGACGTTCCATGTGTAGGTGGCGGCACCCGACAGGGTGAGGTTGGCCAGGCCCATATTGACGTTGTCGTAATTGGTGTTGATGGCCTGCCAGACGCCGGTGGCGGCGAAATTGGCCGTGGTGGCCGAGCGGTTGAGGCTCTGGAACTGAGTGTAGACGCCGTTCTGGTAGCCGAAATTCTGCGTCAGGACCATGCCGCGGAACGGATGGGCCTCGGCGTCGAACTCCGCGCCGTAGATGTAGGAGCGCGGGGCGTTCACGTAGCCACCCAGTACGCCGTAGGGCGGGACCAGGACCGTGCCCAGAATCTGCTGGTCGCGGTAGTCGTAATAGAACCCGGCGGCATTGAGGCGCAGGCGGCGGTCGAACAGCATGGTCTTGAAGCCGCCTTCATAGGTCAGGATCTGTTCGGGCTTGAAGGGCCGGAGCTGGGCGGCCTGCTGCGTGATGTTGGCCGAGAAGCCGCCCGGCTTGAAGCCGCGGCTGAACATGACATAGCCCATGATGTTGCGCGTGAACTGGTATTGCGCGCCGACACGGCCGCCGAACTGGTTGCTCAATGCGCCGCTGCTGCCGAAATTGGTTTTGCCCTCGGTGGCGCCTGTGTCGAGGTTGTAGTTCGTGCTGGTGACGTTGAGCATCTGCCGGTCGTCGGATTCATGCAGGATCGCGCCGATCAGGCGCAGTTTGGGCAGGATGCGGTAGGAAAGCTGCACGTACTGATTGAAATTCTGCTGGTTCTGCCGGTAGCGGGTTTCGTTCAGCGGGGTGGTGCCGGGGCGGTCGGATGAATCGTACCAGAAATTCTGCGCCATGCGCGAGCGGCTGTAATACATGCCGGTTTCCCAATGGAAGCGGGCATTGGGATCGATCGATTCCAGTTTGACTTCCTGCGAGAACACGTTCGTCTGGTTGTTGCGGAACATGTTGCCGTAGGACAGGATCGAATCCGTCTGGTTGGTCAGTTCGTGCTCGTCCGCCATCTCGTAGGCGCTGATGGTCGACAGGCGGCCCCAGGAGAAATTCTTCGTATAGCGCACGTTCGCGCCCCAGAAGATGTTGTCCTCGCGCGGCTTGGTGTTGCTGCCGTCGATGCCGATGATCTTGGCGAAACGCGGGTCCAGGCCCCATTCGGTCTGGTAGAGGTCCTGCGTGACCGGAACATGGTAGGAATTGTAGAGATTGTGGCCGGAGGCGTATTCCGACTGGTCCGTTGTCCAGTGGCCGCCGATGACCAGGTTCGACGTGTCGTCGATATCCCATTTCAGCTTGGCGCGCAGGGCGCCCAGATTGGCGTTGCCGAAGCCCTGACCGGCCGCGTTGTGCTGGTAGCCGCCGCCGGTCATGGACTGGCCGGCGATGCGGAACGACACGGAGCGGGAGATCGGGCCGGAGACGTAGCCTTCGACACGGTTGCGGCCGTAGCTGGCGATGTCCTCGGTGATGCCGGCGTGGAACTGGTGCGTCGGATCGGCGGTGTGGAAGTCGATTTCGCCGCCCGTGGTGGCCTGGCCGTGGGTGTAGCCTGAGGGACCGGCGGCGATGGAGATGTCGTCGAGGTCGAACATCATGCCCGTCGTCATGATCGAGACCGGCAGCGCCACGCCGTCGAGATACGGCATGGTCGATGGCGTATTGTTCTGCGTGAAATCCATCAGGCCGACGCCGCGCAGGGTGAAGTTGAGGGCGCCCGAGCCGAAGGACGGCTGGATGGTGAGGTTGGGTGCCACGCGCTGGATGTCGGTCATGACGCGGATGTTGCGGTTGGCCAGTTCCTGACGGGAAATCAGTGTTTCCGAATGGGCATTGTGCTGGCCGGCGCCGCTCGCGCCCCGGCGTGCGGACACCATGACGGCTTCGGTCGATGCGGGGGGCTTGGCGTGCGTCGGCGCGGTGCGTGCCGGCGCGCTGGCGGGCGGGGTCTGTCCGCTCGTGTCGGCCAGGGCCGGCAGCGGCAGGACGACGCCTGCCAGGACACTGGTCATGATGGCCTGCTTCCGGAATGAAAGCGCGGCGCGGCACGGGAGGAGCATGTCTGACTTCCTTGTCTGGTCTGGCCCTGCTGGTTGGGCGATGGAGCCTGGTGGCTGGAGACGGCGTGGGGTTTATAATTTCACATATGAAATTGTCTTTTAGTCTGGTCTACAAATCGAAGGATTTTTTAGAAGCGATGTTGCATACAAGATCTAAAACAATCCGGAACGAAACGCTTTCGAAAAATGCGCGGGAATTTGAATGTGACAAAAAATTTACAAAATGACTTAATATGTTGATTTTAATGACTTAAAAAACGTCTTCTTGGCTGGGCATTGATGGGGGATTGTTTTTATGCCCATGCATTGTTCATTTCGATGGGCAATTGAATAAAAAATAATCTCCGTTGGGTGGCGCGTGGCGGAGGCTCTCTGTCGTGCCCTGACATGATGGCGATTGCCGAACCGCATCGGTCTGCGCATACTTCTTGTATGCGAGATGAACCCGAAAAAGATGCACACAAGAACCCGCACCTGATCGAGGATCGCATTATCCATGCGGCGCTCTCCGGGCGTATCGCGCCGGGCGAACGTCTGGGCGAGAAGGAACTGTCGGAGATTTTCGGCGTGTCGCGCACGCTGGTGCGCGAGGCGATGATGCGCCTTCAGGCGCGGGGGATCGTGGAGGTTTCCGCGCGGCGGGGCTGGTTTGTCATCGAGCCTTCCGTCGAGGAGGCGCGGCATACCATTGATGCGCGGCGGGCGTTGGAAGTGGGTATGCTGGTGACGCTGGACCGGGCCAGTCCGGGGATGATCAGGGCATTGCGCGACCATGTGCGGGCCGAGCAGAAAGCGATTGCCAGCGGCGACCGGGCGGAGCGCAGTTATCTTCTGGGGCATTTTCACGTCTGCCTGGCCGAGACGCTGGGCAATCCGGTCCTGGCATCGCTGTTGCAGGACCTGACGACGCGCACGGTGCTGATTGCCGCCCTGTATCAGTCGTCACACGACGCGCACGAATCCTGCGGCGAGCATGGCGGGATTATCGACGCGCTGGAAAAGGGGAACTCCACCGAGGCCGCGCGCCTGATGGATGTCCATCTCCGGCATGTCGAAAAGGCGCTGAACTATCGCAGCGCGGCGAGCCGGCTGGACCATCTGAAAGCCGCGTTGCAGGGATCGGGCGGGTAAGCCGACGGGCGATTACGATTGTGTTTCGGGTTGTCTTGTATACAAGATTGCACGGAATTCGGATTGTTTCTTGCCGTGTGCATGAGCGGCGAGAGGCCGGGATTGGGCTGAGGGAAAAGGAGAGCCAGGGTGTTCGGACAGATTGACCCGCCGCATCGGCTGCTGATGGGGCCTGGCCCGG